>JANPDB010000408.1:0-3429 GCA_031431255.1 Acidimicrobiia bacterium
CTCCGGGCCTTCACCAGCGTCATGCCGAGCAGCCCCGGCCGCGCCGGCCGGAAGGCGATGGTCCAGCCCGGGAATACGTCCTGCGCGCGCAGGCGCACGAGCGTCAGGGCGGCGGCGCCTCGATCGAACTCGCGCGTCGTGGCCGCCGTCGGAGCCTCCACGATGAACGGGCGCACGAACTGCACCCCTTGGCCGATCGACGCCTGTCGAGTCGCCGAACGCTGTGCTCGCGCGGCCTCCGCTCCCGATACTCCAGCCGCCACACACAACGCCAGGGCAAGCGCGACCGCGCCGACACGCCGGAGGCGCGTCGGCTTGCGGGTCAACGGCTTTGCCTTGCTGGGTGCGTTCGGAATCACTGCTCGACACCGTACGCCACCTCAGTACTGAAACACCACTCAGAGTGGTTGAATTACGGGATCGGCGGCCGGAATTGGGTCAAACAGCCCAGGCGCGTCGCCCGTGAGGACCCCGTTCACCGCCCTTTCCCGTCGTCTCGACGCGTGCCCGGGTCGGCGTTGCTTTGGCGGACTCCGACGCGAACCCATAGGTTCGACTCGGCCCAGCCCAGCCCGGCTGGCCTCACCACCAGGCGCCCGACCAGGAGCAGACCATGACCGACGTTGTGATTGTTGAAGCCGTTCGTTCGCCCATCGGGCGGCGGGGCGGCGGGCTCTCCACCATGCACCCGGCCGACCTTCTCGGTTCGGTCGTCGCGGCGGCGATCGCCCGCTGCGGGATCGACCCCTCGCTCGTCGACCAAGTGATCGCCGGCAACGTGTCGCAGGTCGGTGAGCAGTCCTTCAACATCGCCCGTACGGCTTGGCTCACCGCCGGACTGCCGTTGGGCGTTGCGGGAACCACGATCGACAGCCAGTGCGGATCGTCGCAGCAGGCGACGAGCCTCGGCGCAGGCCTCATCGCGTCCGGCGCGTGTGATGTCGTGTTGGCGTGTGGTGTCGAGTCCATGAGCCGTATCCCGCTCGGCTCCAGTGTCAAGGCCGGTCCGGGCCGGGCCATCCCCAAGAGCTACTACGGCCACTACGAGATGACCTCCCAGTTCGAAGGCGCGGAGCGGATCGCCAAGAAGTGGGGGATCACTCGGGCCGATTCCGACGCATTCGGGCTCGAGAGCCAGGTGCGCGCCGCACGGGCGCGCTCCGAGGGCCGCTTCGAACGGGAGATCGTCCCGGTCAAGGCGCCAGTGCTCGACGCCGACGGAAAGCCGACGGGTGAGACCACGACGATCAGTGTCGATGAAGGAATCCGCGACACGTCTCTCGAGAGGCTCGCTGCCCTCAAGCCCGTCCTCGAAGACGGCATCCACACCGCCGGCACATCGTCGCAGATCTCCGACGGCGCGGCCGCGGTGCTGATGATGTCGGCCGACAGGGCTGCCGCACTCGGGCTGCGGGCCAGAGCGCGGATCGTCACGCACTGCCTCGTCGGGGTCGATCCCGTTCTCATGCTCACCGGCCCGATCGACGCCACCCATCGAGTGCTGCAACGGGCGTCCATGTCCATGAACGACATCGACGTCACCGAGATCAACGAGGCCTTCGCCTCCGTTGCGATCGCCTGGGAGCGAGAACTCCACCCGAACATGGCGAAGGTGAATCCCAACGGTGGAGCCATCGCCCTCGGTCACCCCGTGGGATGCACCGGTGCGCGGCTCATCACCAGCGCGCTGCATGAGCTCGAACGCACCGACGGCACCAATGCACTCATCACCATGTGCTGTGGTGGTGGGCTTGGCACCGGAACGATCCTGCAGCGGATCTAGCGTCGGCTGCCGCAACGGTCGAGGCAGCGCTGCGCCGTGCGCCCGCGTTCGTCGATCGCAGCATCGTTCGTCCCTGATGGGCAGCGGGGCGCCGCATCACCGACTGCTCGCGTGCGCCGCGATGGCGGTGGCATTGCTCGGGTGCACGAGTGCGAGCACGCCCCGGATCGTCACCGAGGCGAGCACAAGCGTCGCCGAACGGATGCCGCTGGCGACCATTGCCGGACCGATCCGGCGTGGGCCGCTCGAGGCCAACGCACTTGTCCGCCGAACCGTCGACGGCGACACCCTCGACGTCGTCCTCCTCCGTCCCGACGGCACGTCTGCCTCGCCCGACGAGCGCATCCGCCTGATAGGGATCGACACACCGGAGACCAAACGACCCGATACGCCAATCGAATGCTTCGGCAAGAAGGCCTCGGCCGCCACCGCAGCGTTGCTCCCCGACAACACGGCGGTCCGGCTCGAACGCGACGTCGAGGAACGTGATCGCTACGGACGCCTACTGGCCTACGTGTTCCGGGCGAGCGACGGGTTGTTCGTCAATCACGAGCTCGTACGAACTGGCTTCGCGGCGTCATACCCCTATCCGCCGAACGTGACGTATGCCGACATGTTCCGCGATGCCGCCGCCAACGCCGAGGCCGCCGGCGTCGGGCTGTGGGGGGCTTGCGGCGACCCTCACGTTCCCGCCTGATCGACGACCATCAGGTCCGGACGGACGGCGCAGCACTGGGCGCGATCGATCCCGGTAGCGTGGGCGTCGTGAAGGAAACGCTCGAACGACTCGGCCTCGGCCCCGACACGCGAGCGGTGATCGTCTCCTGCACCAACCACGGCGAGCACCATGCCGCCACAAGTGCCGTCGCCCAGCTCCAGGCCGCCCATGCATCGGTCTCCGCCGGGTTGAAGGTGCCGTGCCCCTGGGCCCGCCACGCGGCAGCGCTCCACCGGGGCGGCGACGTCGGCGTGCGGCTCACGCTCAACGCCGAACACGATATCTACCGCTGGGGACCGATCACCCTCAGCCCGAGCCTGCTCGACGGCAACGGTGGGTTCCCAGTCACCCTCGAAGACCTGTGGGATCACGCCGACCTCGACGAAGTGCGGCGCGAATGCCGCGCCCAGATCGAGCGCACGATCCTCTGGGGATTCGACGTGACGCACCTGTCGTCGCATTTCGACGCTTTGCTCCTCCGTCCCGAGTTCTTCGACGTTGCGCTCGATCTCGCCGTCGAATTCGACCTCCCCTTGGAACTCCCCGACGAGGCAGTACTGAACCGGGCCGGCTTCAGGTTGCGCGAGCTCGCCGCCGAGGAAGCCATCGTGTCCGCCGGCCGAGTGCTCGAACTCGACCAGGAGTTCGAGGTGCCCCGCCACAACTCCGGCCGCCCGGATGTCGCCGCCGCAATCGACGCCCTCCGGACGTTTCTCTCCGAACTGCGGCCAGGCGTCACCGTGTTGCGCATCAGTCCGGCGGAGGACACACCGGAGCACCGGGCGCTCACCACGAGCACGGCCGGGATCTCGATGTTCGAGACCATGCGGGCAGCCCTTCCGACGCTCATGGTCCCGGACCACGCAGGACGCGGTGATCACGTCCGGCTGATCTCCTACCGAGATCTGCGTGCTGTGCAGCGACAGAC
>JANPDB010000409.1:0-10374 GCA_031431255.1 Acidimicrobiia bacterium
ACACGGCGGATCGTCTCGCGCCGGTGCGAGACGGGGGTGTGAACCACGTCTCCCCACAGCGCCCGGCCGACCATGAATCCAGAGCAGCCACCAGCGAGTGCCACGGACAACTGTTGCTCGTACCGTTCAAAGGTGCCGCCGCCCGACAGCAGCGCCCAGCGCACCGAGTTGTCCGTGCAGATTTCCGTGATTGCGCAGCACGCCGTTGCGGAGCGTGATGCATCGGGGCGGCCGTCGCCGGGAAAGGGGAACTTGAGCAGGCCAGGCCTCAATGGCGCGAATCGAGCGGCAGTTTCGACCACGAGTCGTGCATGCTCCTCCGGATCGCTGACGCCCCAAAGCAACGGTTCGAGCACCAGTGGGACACCGGCTTCGGCACAACTTGCGAGCACGCTACCGGCTACAGCTTCTTGCGTCTCCGCCAGTTCTGAGCCGGGGCGATACGGGAGCAGGAGTTTGACCATCGATGCGCCCGCCTCGAGCGCCAGTCGCGGCGACCACCCAGGAAGAACTGACGTGACGGCTGTCGCCAGGTCATCGAGATAGCCCTGTGCCTCCAGCGCGGCAATCACGCCGACGTGATCCGGTACGAGGCCGGCGTCGAGCAGCTGTGGGATTGAGAACTCGGGTTCGAGCATCACGCCACTTACCAGGTCGATGAGCGCACCCGTAATGTCGGCCTTCAATGCTGTGATCGACGTGCCGTCGGCGTGGCCCGCCTTGTCGGGAGACTCGGAAGACAGGAACTTCCGCATCGAGTCGCGATGGTCGATCGCGAGGACGCGAATCGAGCCGTCGGCATCGGAGATCGCCTCTAGGCCAACTCGACCGGACATCGCCCGCAGATTCGTACGCACACGTACGGGTTCACCCTGCGGTCGGTCGCTCATTCGCGGACCACCGGCAACTCCCACGCGCCCGCCATCCAGTCCTCCTGGATCCAGGTGTACTCGCTGTGGAAGCACGGGGGCGTCGAACGGTCGTCACCTTCCAGATCTCCGGCCAGATAATTGAGGAAATACAGGTGCGATGTGGGGCACGCCACCGTTGAGTGAAACCCTTTCGTCACCAACACGGCGTCGCCGTCGAACGCCACGAACTGCTCGTCGAAACCCTCATCATCCCGCCAGTTTCGGTGCAGCAGGAACCCGTTCGCGGGCTGCATCCGGAAGTAGTACACCTCTTCCAAGTACGGCGATCCGTCGCGGCCGTCGTGGCAATGCGGCGCCCACCCAGCCCACGTTCCCCGTGGCACGTAGACCTCATACAAAATGAGGTGCTCAGCTGGCAACGGCATGGCAAGAATGTGGTTCACCTGTCGATACGAGGTCCCGCCTCCTCGCAACTCACTTTTCATCTCACGGGGTTCGAACACTCTCACCGGATAGCGACCGACTGCGGGTGCAGAACCAATGGCGAACGTAAAGGGACCGCCATCCGCCGCCGCAGTTACCCGCACCGTCGTGAGCGGTGGCGCATAGACAACTCGCGGCATGTGAGTGAACACGCTCTCCCGATGCAATTGCGCGACGACAGAGCCGGCCGACACGCTCCCCGCCCCTTCGATCGGCACAATGGCGAGCTCGCGGTCTGGAAGCATGACTTCATGCACGGAGCCGGCGGGCAACTCCAATATCGCGAAGGCGGTGTCACGCCAACCTGCCGACTCCGGAGTCACGTGGATTCGTGCCACGTCGTTCGTCGGACGAATGTGGTGGGGTTGGTCGCTCATGTCGAGCCTCCGAGTGATGGATCGGTGTGGGGCGCGTCGGCCGTGAAATCGTCATACTCGTTGCGGAAACGATCGAGCAACTGACCGAGCGACAGCGCTGGACGGCGCAGGATTCGCTCGGTGCGCGGTGCGGTAATACTCGAATCATACGGGACGGGGTATCGATGCCCGTCGCCCCAGACCGGCGGGCCGGTGCGGATCAGCGACTCATCGAGTCCGAACACTCGGCACGCCGCGTGTGCCAACTCAATCCGTCCGACCGCATCGGCACCACAGCAATGAAACACTCCGGTAGCGCGCTCCACACCAATTTGCAGAATGCTGTCGGCGCAGTCGCTGGCCAACGACGGCGTGGCGACCATGTTGATGTTTGGGTCGGTCCAGACCGTGAATGGGAGGCCGGCTCGCAACGCGTCGACGAGTGAGGCGACGAAGTAGCCGAAACCTGGGTCCTGCAGGCGCGGGGTCTGCGGTCTGGCGTAGTGCAAGCCGTTCACCCCCGATACCCGGGCCACGGCCGCACCGTGCTCGAGCGCTACGACCTCGCTCGCTGCCTTCAGAAACCCGTAGATGTTGACCGGGTTCGGCGGCGTGTCTTCGTCGGCCCCCGTCTGCGTGCCGTCGAACACCCAGTCCGTAGATACCAGCACCATCGGGATTTCATCTCGTTCGGCAGCTTTCGCAATGATTCGGGTCGACGAAACGTAGGTGTCCCACCCACGACGACGGTCGGTGTACAACAGAGCGAGGTCATTGAGGACCGCACAGTGAATCAACACGTCCGGTCGGACGAGATCGATGCTTGCGAGAACGTCGCGTTCGTTGGCCATGTCGACCTGTTGCATCGAATAGCTGTGTGCACCGACTGGTTGGAACGAGTGGATCGTGGTGCTGACATCATGGCCGTCTCGTACCGCCGCCCGCACGATGTTGCTTCCCACAAAGCCGGTGCCACCGGTCATCCACACTCGCATCTTCAGGTCTCCGTGCTCGCAACGCGGACGGCGGGAGAGGCGATGCCAGGATCGGTTGCCGTGACAAGCGCCGTTACCTCGTCGAGAGTCGGCATGTCGTCGGCACACATCAATCGCGACGCGACGATCGCTCCTGCAGCGTTCGCAAACCGAGCGCAAGTTGGCAGATCCCAGCCGGCAAGCAATCCATGGCAGAGCGCCGCACCGAACGCATCCCCCGCACCAACACCGCTGACCACCTCGACATGGATCGGGGCAACGCGAGCACGGGTTCCTCCACGGTCGCCGACCAGGACACCATCGGCGCCCAGTTTCACAACGGCAGCGTCAAGGCCCAGCGACAAGAGACGTTCAATTGCGAGATCTGGATCCGACGTGCCGACCGCGATCTCGCACTCGGCTCGGTTGCCGATCACGATGCTGAAGCGGTCGAGCAGCGGCGCGATTGCGGCGGTCGCCTCTGCGGGCGAAGACCAGAACATCGGGCGCCAATCAAGGTCGAGGACCGTGTGCCGAACTGCGCCCGCTGCCGCCTTCGAGCGGCCGCGAATTGCCAAAACATCGTGCATCGCCGTGCGACAGGGCTCGTAGGCCAAGTTACACGCCGCCATCCATACGATTGGCACGGCGGAGACAACCTGCGAGTCGAGATCCCCGATCGTAATATTCATGTCGGGAGCTCGCGGCTCTCGATAGAAAACGACGCGGGGTTCCTCGGGCGGGTCAAGCATCACGAAGGCGAGCGGCGTCTTCAGAGTCGGGTCGCTCGATACGAAACGCGTGTCGACCCCGAACGTAGCGCTCAACGCAAAGCGCACATAGGAGCCGAACTCGTCGTCACCGACCTTCGTACAGACTGCGGCTCTCCGACCCAGTCGAGCGGCGGCGACGGCAACATTGGTAGTGGTTCCTCCGATCGACTTGCGGAACGACACCACTCCCGTCGCGTCGACGTTGGTCTGCTCAGCATACAGATCAACCGAAACGCGCCCGATGGTGAGGATCTCAATCGCCGCGCCTACGTGCTCGTGTCCGACCGGCACGCGGATCAACGATCCCATCGCTGGAGTTGCTTGCCCTTTTGCATCGCAGCATGAGCTTCTACGACCTCGACACGCTCGCTGACCTCGGGCACACCGACCTCCCAGAAACCACCGCCTTCGGTCCAGGAATACGCGTCGGTAGACATCGAGATCACCGTTGTGTTCGTATTCTTGCGCGCCCTCAGCAACGCGGCTTTCAAAGCCGGGATTGACCCGATGGCTTCGACCGTAGCGCCCATTGAGGCGGCGTGCCCGGCAAAGTCGACCAACAACGGAGCCACCACATTCGAGTCGGCGATGAAGTTGTTGAAGCTCTCGCCGCCTTGGTTGCGCTGAAGCCGATCGATGACAGCGAAACCTCCGTTGTCGCACACGATGACGGTCATCTTGTGACCCGAGAGCACCGACGAGTAGATGTCGCTATTCATCATCAGATACGACCCGTCGCCCACGAACACGTACACCTCGCCGTCCGGTGCGATTTGGCGACGGGCCATCGCGGCACCCCAACCGCCCGAGATCTCATAACCCATGCACGAAAAGCCATACTCGCAATCGAAGGTGGCAGGGGCGAGCGACCTCCACCCGTTGTTGAGCTCTCCCGGCAGCCCGCCGGCCGCGGTGAGCGCATAGTCGTCTTTGGTAGCTTGTTCGGCCACGGCGGCCACAACCTGCGCATAGCTGGGGCGACCGGAACCCGTTTCCGCCGCGGGGTTCCCGATGGTCGAGATGTAGTCCCAGTACTCCGAGACCTCACGACCGACCCGTTGCGACCACCCTGACGGCGCCTGATACGAATCACAACGTTCGCTTAGTTCTCTCAACGACTCCCGCGCGTCGCCAACCACGCCGACGCTGCGGTGCTTCGTTGCATCGAAACGGCTGCTGTTGATAGCTACGATCCGAGCCGCAGCACCGAACAGCGTCCACGACCCCGTCGTGAAGTCTTGCAGGCGCGTGCCCACTGCCAGCACGACATCGGCATCGTTGGAGAGCCGGTTCGCGACCTCGCATCCGGTCACACCGATTGGACCCGCGTACATCGGATGATCGTGAAGCACCGAGGACTTGCCCGCCACGGTTTCCACCACCGGGATGTCGTGCTTCGAAGCAAATCTCGCGAGCTCGTCTTCGGCGACGGAGTAGTGGACGCCACCTCCGGCGATGATGATGGGGCGCAGTGCACCGCGCAACACAGCAGCAGCAGCTTCAAGTTGGTCGACCGATGCGCGAGGCCGCGCGATCGAATGCACGACCGGTTCGAAGAACGACGTTGGAACATCGATGGCCAGAGGCTGAATATCTTGTGGAAGGCCGATGAACGCCGGGCCGCATGTTGCTGGATCGAGCATCGTTTGCACGGCCAACGGAAGGGAGCTCAGAACTTGCGACGGCGTGGAGATTCGGTCCCAGTAGCGAACGACGGACCGGAACGCATCGTTCACCGTCGTCGAAGGGCTGCCATCATGTTCGACCTGTTGGAGCACGGGATCGGGTAGGCGCGACTGGAAGGTGTCGCCTGCAAGGAGCAGCAACGGAAGGCGATTCGCCATGGCGACCGCTGCAGCCGTGACCATGTTCGTGGCACCTGGACCGACCGAAGATGTAGCGATCATGATTTGGCGGCGGCGCATCGCCTTTGCGTAGGCAACGGCGGCGAGAGCCATCCCCTGCTCGTTTTGTCCGCGCCAGGTAGTGATCCGGTCGCGGCGTCGCTCCAGCGAGTGTCCGAGGCACGTGACGTTGCCGTGGCCGAAGATCGCAAACACGCCAGGGAAGAGGGGGAATTCAACACCGTTGATGATCGTGCGTTGTGCGACGAGGTACTCGACGATCGCGTCGGTCACCGTCATCCGCACGGTAGGCGCGCTCATCATTGTTCGAGACCTCGCCAGCAACGTGTTTCCTCGTTGACTGCCACCGTCAGTCCTCTCGCAGGTTGACAACGTCGTGCCAACGCCCGGAACGCCATGATTCGAGGACCGCATGTTGCACGCTCACGTAGTCGAGTGCTTCGGTGAATCCGGGAGTGTGGTTGCGACCAGCAGCAATTGATTCGAGGAATTCGTGGTCTTCGATGCAGACCAAGTCCTCGAAGCCGATCGCATTTGCGCTCCCGGGTACGAAGTTGCCGTGTGGTGGAAAGCGATCGCCACCGAACACTGTCGTGAAGCCGGTGTGCTTCTGGTCACCGGCTACGTAGACCTGTAGCTCGTTCATGCGTTCGAAGTTCCACGCAACCGATCCCTTGGTGCCGTAGACCTCGAAAGCGTTTCGGCTTTCGGGACCAACCATTGAGCGGCACGCTTCAAAGTTGCCTCGTGCTCCGCTTTCAAAAACGCACAGTGCGGCGATGTAGTCCTCGTTGGTGACCTCGCCTGTGGGGTCACCCGGCTTCCCGCGATCGTAGTGGGTGCCACCCTCGCTCGGCAGAGGACGCTGCTTGATGAATGTTTCGCCGGTCGCCACCACCGAGCGAATTGGTCCAATGAGGTAATGCGCGAGATCGATCGAGTGGCTGAGAATGTCGGTCGACACTCCGTGTCCGGCCTCATCGACCAGGAAGCGCCATGACAAGAGTCCCATCGGGTCGGAGCCGTACATCGAGAGGAACTGGCCTCGATAGTTCGTAACGGTACCTATGGTTCCATCGAGAATCATCGAACGCGCATGCTGCACGAGCGGCGCCCACCGGTAGTTGTACCCGACACCGGAAATCACGCCAGCAAGGCGGGCGGCCCGCTCGGCCCGCACAGTTTGTGCTGGTGTGCCACCGACGGGCTTCTCACAGAAGACATGCTTGCCTGCGGCCGAGGCTGCCTCGACCATCTCGAGGTGCAGCATGTTTGGCGCGGTCACGAACACGACGTCGACCTCGGGGTGCGAGACGACCGACGACCAATCGGCGGCCGCCTCGCGAAAGCCGAAGTTCGATACTGCCTCGACACGGCGCTGCTCTACGGTATCGCTGATGATCACGAGATCAACGTCGTAGTGACGACTCGGAAAATACGACGCGGCGCGTCGAGTACCGCGACTGTGCGCCTGCCCCATCCATCCAAAGCCGATCACGCCTATGCCGATGCGTCGGCGACCGTCTGTGGTGCTCGGCGTCGTGGAGCTCACTTCGGGGTTCTTTCACGAGGGCCGGATTCGAAACACTTCTTCACGAAGTTCAGACTGATCGCGATGTCCTCCACCGGTCCGGTTCCTTCGGGTGGTGGGTCGCCGACGATGGCGGTGTCTTGTTCGAGGACCCACCATCCGCGGTACCCGCTCGCGTTCATCTCCTCGATCACGCCGACCACGTCGACGTCGCCGTCACCAAGGTTTCGGAACAGCCCGGCGAAGGTCGCCTCCATGAGGGTCAGTTCCTTTGCGTTGAGGCGACCGGCGACGTCCAGATCGACGTCCTTCAGGTGGACCAAGCCAACGCGATCCGGGAAGTGCCGGGCCAATTCCGCCGGATCGAATCCGCCAATCGCAAGATGCCCAGTATCGAGGCACCAGCGGACGTTGCTTCCGGCCAACACGGTCCGCACATCATCGGCTGTTTCGACGAGAGTCCCGACGTGAGGATGCAAGACCTGGGTAAGCCCGTGGCGGTCACAAATCACGTCGATCTCGATGAACATCTCAAACATGTGTGACCATTCGCCGCTGCTGAGCGGCCGCCGAGGGGACCATGCCGCGTCGACCACGACCGCGGTCACAAAGTGTTGGGCTCCACCGATGCGCAACCGCGCCGCTGCGTTCTCCGCCTGAAGGAGTGTCTGGTCACGCATCGCGGGATCGTGAAGCACCACCGGCACAAACCCGGCGACGAGTAGCACGCCCTCGCGGTCGAGGAGATCGCGAACCTCCTGCGGATCGTCGGGAAAGAAGCCGGGCGATCCCAGTTCGACCGCGTTGAGACCAAGGCTTCGAAGTTCGCGCAGGACGCGGTCGACGGGGAGCATCGGTCCCCAACCTGGAACTTCGCACACTCCCCAGGAGATCGGTGCTCCAGCGATCAACGGTTGTGACATATCGACAGGTCCCTCTCGTGCGGCGGTCACCGCGATGCGATGTGAAGGGCTCTAGGCGAACTCGTCTGTGTCGGAGCGCTCGAACCCAAGAATACCAGAACACGTCTGGGTCGAGATGGTCGCAAGGCATTCTGCATCGTGGTCTCAGCCCGGCGCTGGACGATGTAAGACGTGGCGCTTCTTGCCGGCGTTTGCTGATGGAGCGCATCGAAGGCCACACAAAGCGTCGGATGGAACTGGTGAAGCCATAGTTGGTCGTTCGACAAGCCCACGGCCGCACCCCTTGCCGTCGGGCTTGCCCCAATCGATCCCTACGGCCGGGGCGTGTCGGCTTCGGTCGGTATCGGCGGCTCGCCGGCCCCCTGCACAGATTGGTCGACGTCGATGAGGTTGCCGGTCAGCAGACCGGAGTCGTCCGACAGACAGAGTGCGATGAGATTCGCGACCTCCCACGGCTTGACGAGTCGCTTCATGGGCCTCGCGGTCTCGGCCAGTTCCAGCCAGTTGTCCGGCGCACCATCTTCGGTGAGTTGGATCTGATGCTCCGACTCGGTGTCCATCCAGCCGGGGTTCACCTGATTGACCCGAATCCCGTGGCGCATCAGCCCGAACGCGAGGTTCTTCGTCATGATGGACATCGCACCCTTTGACATCGCGTAGGACGTGAGCTTCGAAGAACCGCCGTGGCCGGACACTGAACCGACGTTGACGATCGAGCCTTTCACCCCGAACTCGACCATTGCCCGAACCACTGCCTGGATGAGAAAGTACGGACCGCGGACGTTTACGGCCATCTGTCGGTCGAAGTGCTCGGGCGTATCGGTGAACAGATTCGCCCGCGTCGTTGTGGCGGCGACGTTGACCAGTTGGTGAACGATCCCAAAGGCCATCAACGCTGCGTCCACAATCCTTTGTGGCGACGAATCGTCCGCAATATCTGCGCATACGAACACGCTCGGCGTGCCGGCTGCGGTCAGTTCGTCGGCGAGTACCAATCCACGGTCAGCCGAGCGGCCGGTCAGGACAAGCGCGGCGGCGCCGTCATGAGCGATCCGCCGGGCCACCGCTTCGCCCAGTCCTTTCGTGCCGCCATTGATGATGGTGACGCGTTGTCCACTCATGCGTCCACCGCCTCCACCTCGACGGAACGCCCTTCGACCGCTGAGCGCGCTGCCGCGTCGGCGAGCAACAGGGCGCGGAGTCCGTCGCGGCCCGATGGATCGGGCGGCGTGCCACTGGCAACTGCTTGAACGAAGGCTGCCACTTCGGCCCGGTACGCCAACAGGTAGCGCTCCAGGAAAAAGTTCAACAGCGGCGGTCGCCGGAAGCCGTTGACGTCGGCCAGTTCAACCGTGTTCTCGTGGAGGTTGGCCGCGCTGACCATACCGGTCGAGCCATGCACTTCGATCCGCTGGTCGTACCCGTACGTGGCCCGACGTGAGTTTGAGATCTGGGCGATCCTTCCCGACGTGGTGACGAGCGTGACGGCTGCGGAGTCGATGTCCGGTACGTCGGCGATGGCTTGATCGACCAGCACCGAGCCGACGGCGAACACTCGTATGGGCTCCTCACCGAGAAGGAAGCGGGCCATGTCGAAATCGTGAATCGTCATGTCCCTGAACAGGCCGCCGGAGCGGCTCATATAGCTGAGTGGCGGCGGGCTCGGGTCACGCGAGGTGATCTGGACCATCTCCACGCTCCCGATGAGGCCAGCATCGATCCGAGCCCGTGCCGCCTTGAAGTTGGGGTCGAAACGCCGATTGAACCCGACCATGAGCGGCACTCGCGTGTCTGCGACGACGGCCAGGCATTCCCGGGTCCGCACGACCGACAGGTCGATCGGCTTTTCACAGAAGATAGCCTTGCCGGCCCTCGCTGCGTCGATGATGAGCCCGGCGTGCAGATCCGTTGGCGTGGTGATGAAGACGGCATCGATGTCTTCGGCGGTGATGATCTCCTGCGTCGTACGGACGCGCACGCCGTGCTCGGAAGCCAACGACTCGGCGGCGCTGGGTAACGCGTCGGACACTGCGGTCAGGGTCGCGCCAGGGGTGTCGGCGATAGCCGCCGCGTGAACTCGCCCGATACGGCCCGCTCCGAGTAGTCCGATACGCAACGTCATGGTTCGTCTTCCCTTGAGATTTGTCTCGGTGTCGTAGCTGTGTGCGCTGCGGCGTTGCCGTTGCGCCGGCGTCCATACAGAACGCCGTTCGCGCTAGTCGCGTGCGGCCAGTTCGTGCTCTAGCGCTTCGAGTTCGGCGCCGCCGGCCATCAGTTTTGTCAGCTCATCTCGCTGCAACTCGCTTTTCGCAAAGTCGCCGACGGAGCGGCCTCGATTGAGGACAAGGAACCGATCGCCCACGGGATAGGCGTGGTGCGGATTGTGGGTGATGAAGACCACGCCCAGACCGCGCTCCGCCGCCGCTCTGACGTAGCGAAGCACAACACCCGACTGGCGAACACCGAGCGCTGACGTCGGCTCGTCCAGGATGAGCACACGCGCCCCGAAGTAGACGGCGCGAGCAATCGCTACCGACTGCCTCTCGCCACCCGACAGCGTGCCGACGGGCTGATCGACGTCCCTCACGTCAATACCC
>JANPDB010000410.1:0-2467 GCA_031431255.1 Acidimicrobiia bacterium
CGTGCCGATGTTCCTCGACCGCCACGCCGCAGGGGCGGATCACTTCTTCCCGGTGAATCGCATCAAGCCACATACCTGCTTCACCGGTCCTCTCGAGAGCGGGCTCTCGAAGATGTGCGTGGTCGGGTTCGGCAAGCAACCGGGGGCCGCCCAGATCCACGCGTCCGGCCCCGAGGTGATGCGTCAGATGATCATCGACGGTATCGCTGCGCATCGGACCACCGGTCGACTCCTCGGTGGATTCGCGAGCATCGAGAATGCCGCCGGTGACGTTGTCGTCGCCGAGGCCCTGCTCGGATCGGAGATCGGAGCGGAGCGCGAGATTGCCCTCACTGATCTTGCCAAGACGCACGTGACACGCCTGGCGTTCGAACCGATCGATGTGTTGATCATCGACGAGATCGGCAAGGACATCAGCGGCGTGATGATGGACCCGAACGTCACCGGCCGCTACTGGGTCAACGGACTCGAAGGGCAGTCGACGACGGCGACCATCGTGGCGCTCGGCCTCACCGACGGAGGCCACGGCAATGCCCTGGGCATCGGGCTTGCCGACTTCATCACCACCGAGGTCGCCGCCAAGGTCGATTGGCACAAGACCTACATCAACTGCTTCACCGCCGGCCCTGCCGGGGTTCGACGCTCGCGGATGCCGATGGCACTGCCCACCGAGGAAGACGCGATCAAAGCTGCACTCTCGATGTGCGGCCGACCGGTCCACGAACCGAAGCGGGTCGTCCGCATCCGTTCGACGTTGCATCTCACCGAGATGTGGATCAGCGACGCGTTGCTCGCCGATCTCCCGCCCGGCGTCATCGCCGGCTGAAGCGCCTCGGACACGATGAATAACCCCGTCCCGATCACCTACGACGATGTGCTCGACGCGCGCCGTCGACTCGATGTGGTGATTCGCAAGACGCCGACACGTCTCGCCGACGCGGTGTCGAGAGCCCTTGGTCGTCCGGTCTATCTCAAGCCCGAGCATCTGCAGCGGGCCGGATCGTTCAAGATCCGCGGCGCCTACAACCGGATCAGCCGACTCGATCCTGGCATCGACGTGGTCGCCGCGTCGGCGGGGAACCACGCCCAGGGTGTCGCTCTTGCCTCGTCACTGACCGGTCGTCGTTCGGTGATCTTCATGCCCGAATCGGTCTCGCTCCCGAAGCTCAAGGCGACGGAGGGTTACGGCGCCGAGGTGATCATCGGTGGGCCGAGCCTCGACGACTGCCTCGGTCTCGCGCGTGCGTATGCCGCCGAACACGGCGCGGTGTTCGTGCCGCCCTTCAACGATCCGCTGATCATCGCCGGCCAGGCGACCGTCGGCGTGGAGGTGGCCGAGGAGTATGCGGAGACTGCGAACGCGTCCGACGCACCGGTGATCCTCATTCCCGTCGGCGGTGGCGGTCTGATCGCCGGTTCGGCCTTCGCGCTGCGTCGCTCAATGCCGACCGCGACGATCATCGGGGTGGAGGCCGAGGGAGCGAAGTCGATGAGGCTGTCGCTCGACGCCGGTCATGTGGTCACGCTCGATTCCACGTCGACCATGGCCGACGGCATTGCGCTGCGAGCCCCTGGTGAGATCACCTTCGAGATGACCCGTGCTCTGGTCGACGACGTGATCACCGTGACCGAGGACGAGATCGCTGAGGCGGTGCTCTTCCTCATGGAACGCGCCAAGGCAGTTGTCGAGCCCTCTGGCGCGGTTGGCCTGGCGGCCTTGCTGGCCGGCAGGATCAGTGGTGCCCACCCAGCGGTCGTAGTGCTGTCGGGCGGCAACGTCGATCCCATGCTGCTTACGTCGATCGTCACTCGAGGGCTCTCGGCCGCCGGTCGGTATCTGCGGCTGCGCATCGTCTTCCGCGACCGCCCCGGCTCGCTTGCCGCGTTGACCGCGGTCATCGCCCGCCTCGGACTCAACGTCCTTGACGTGGAGCACCACCGGACCGGCGTGCAGATCGGTGTCGATCAGGTCGAGGTCCTCATGGTTCTCGAGACCCGCAACCCCGAGCATCGCAACAACGTGATCGACACCCTACGCGCCGAGGGCTTCGAGGCCACGCTGCTGTAGCTCGCGGCGCGGCGTCGGTCCGGTGATGATCGAGGCGAGCCGCGCTGCTGTTGCTCGCCGGTCCGGCGTTTGGTCTGGCGATGATGGAGCCGAGCGACGCAGCGGTAGTTTGCGGGTGCGCCCCTTCTGACGCGTCGATCCCGACCGGCGGAGGACGCCCGCGGATCAGGCGTTCGCGGAGTCGGCGGCAGGGTCCGCCTCGGAGGGCGGGCTCGGTTCGGCGAAGTTCACCGTGACCGTTCGCTCGTCGACGCCACGGACGACGGTCAGCACGATGGTCTCCTCGTTCGTGTCGAGGGCGTGGGCAAGGGCGTCGAGGCTGTCGATCGTCACGGCTCCCGCGAAGACGATCACATCGCCCTGGGTCAGACCGGCCCGCTGGGCCGGGGAGTCGTCGGC
>JANPDB010000411.1:0-3798 GCA_031431255.1 Acidimicrobiia bacterium
CCACAACCTTGTGGTTGAAGCGTTCCGGATCGGCGGGTCGATAGACGAGGATGCGCGTGCGGAAGGGCACGACCCCACTCTGCTCCGGCGTCCACCGACCGTCGCGACCCCACTCGCTGCCCGGCGCCTGCCGGTACGTGGTGGCGTCACCGGTCAGGAAGAACTCCTCCTCGACGTAGCCGTGCTCGGCAAGGTCGAACAGCGGGCGGGCGAACGGCCAGCCGTGCACGCCCCCCGTGATCGGTCCTTCGACGGCAGGTTGGCTCATGGCGCTCATTCGTTCTTGTCCCCTGCGGCCCGCGGCGATCGGACCAGCCCGACCAACCTAAGGCGGTGCGCCGGCGAGGAGCCAACTCGCTCGTCACGCTGCCCGAAGGGGGTTCTCGTTCACCGCCTCCCGCCGGGGCTCCGCCCCTGCGCGGCCTTTCACTCACTCCCACCCTGCCGGGGGCTCCGCCTCACGCCTCCCTTCTTTCGGGACGCGGCGGTTTTCTTGCAGTCAGTTTCGGGCGGTCCCGTGCAGCGCCTCGTCGATGATCTCGACGGGGTGACGTACATCCACGCCGGCCGCCTGCAGCCACAGCGAACAGCCCGGATTCCCGGACACCACGCACGACGCGCCGGCCCGACCGATAGCCGCGACCTTCTGCGCGCGTATCTCTTCGGCCAACTCGGGCTGGGTGATCTGGTAGCTCCCGCCGGCGCCGCAACAACGTCCATCGTCATCGACCTCGACCACATCGGCGAACGGAGCGAGCGCTACTCGGACCGGTAGGTGCGCCCGCTGCACATGACGGAGGTGGCACGGATCCGACACAGCCACGCGGGGCCGCGGGCGATCGGCCGGCGGCGACGGCAATCGGTCGACATGTTCGGCCAGCCACTCGCCGATGTCGCGCACGCGACTGCTGAACGCTTTCGCCTCATCCGTGCCGAGAAGCTCACCGTAGTGCTTCAGCGCCGCACCGCACCCGGCCGAGTTCACGACGATCGTCGGCCCCGACGCGCCACCGAGATCGTCAATCACGCGGCGGGCGAGGTCCTTCGCACCATCTTCGCGTCCGGCGTGGCTGTGCAGCGCCCCGCAGCAGGCCCCGCCGCTACCGGGCAGGCCAACGGTTGCGCCGGTGCTGCGCATCACCCGCAACGTTGCCTGATGGACGTCGCGCTGCCACGCGTCCATGACGCAACCGGTGAACAGCGCGGCGTCGACCGGGTTCTGGTCGGCGCGCAGTCGACGCTGGATCACCGGAATCCTTGCCGGAAGCCCGAACCGATCGGCGAGTGAACGAGGGAGCACCCGCAGACGTTGCAGCACCCCGAGGGCAGCCGACCCGATCAGGACGATGCGATGGAAACGCAACATGCTCAGCCCCTGGGCCAGCCCGATCGGCGCGCCGATCCGCCCGCTCGCCGAAAGCGCAGCGCGCGTACCTTCCATCAACGCACCGAAGTGCACCCCGGAGGGACACGCCGTCTCGCATCCGCGACACAGGACGCAGCGTTCCATAAACGACACGAAGTCGTCGTCGATCGGCAACGTCCCTGCTTCGACCGCCCGCATCGCGGTGATGCGTCCACGCGGCGATGCCGACTCCTCCTCCGTCGCCCGGTACGTCGGACAGTGCGGCAGGCAGAGGCCACACGATACGCACGCGTTCAGCAGATCGGCGTCGAGACCGAGGGGCGTCACCATGGCAGCACTCCGGGGTTCAGTCGACCAACGGGATCGAGCGCGTCCTTCATCCGACGGTTGAGGTCGAGGATGGGGGCGGCCATCGGCGACACCGGGAGCGAGACTCCGTGGATCACACCGGCACCGATCTCCGCGATCCACGACGGAGTATGGATGCCGAAGACGATGGAGGGGTCCTCGTGGCGGAGCCGCTTGAGCGTCGTGGGGTCGAGCAGCGACCGGGGTTCGGGAAGCGTCGGCGGCTCGCGCTGCTCCCACGTAGGGCCAGGGAGCGCCTGCACCTCGGCGTGGACCTCGGCCTCACTCCCCTCCAGCTGGACGTATGTGAGCGTACCGTCCCACAGGATCGACGACGGTCGGAACAGCGACCGGCGAACCTCCCACGGGTCGACGTTCACGGCGCTCCACCAACCACGCCGTTGCGGCAGCGGGCCGCACCGCAACACCACCTCGCCGATCAGGCCCAGCGTGCCGATCGAACCGACGAGCAAACGGGGAAGGTCGAACCCCGTCACGTTCTTCACCACGGGCGCACCGGCTCGACGGAGGACTCCGTCGGCCGAGACGTAGAGCGCCTCGAGCACCGTGTCACGCACGTGACCGTGCCGCAGGCGGCGGACGCCGCTGCAACCAACACTGAGCACGCCTCCGACGGTGGCTGCTGCGGACGCCGGGTCGAGCGGGCACTGCAACCCAACTTCCGCCAGCGCAACGTCGAGGTCGGCCACCGGGGTTCCGGCACCGACACGCACGATCAGTTCCGACGGCTGCACGTCGACCACGCCATCGGGAGCGCGGAGCTCCCGAACATCCGCATTCCCGCCAACAAGAGCCCCGCCGCCAACAAGAGCCCCGCCGTCAGCAGCCCTACCGCCAATGGGCACACCGTCAGTGGGCATATCATCAGTGGGCGTATCATCAGCGCGCCTACCGATGAGCCACTGCGTCTTGGCGCCGACGACACGGACCCTGCCGTCAACGCCGACCTCGTCGGCGAAGCGATGGACCGACGCGGAGGCCACGCGCTCGGCAAGGGCCTCGTGTACGTGCGGCTCGTCGGCGGCCATCAGACCCACGCCCCTTCCGGAACGCGTCGCAACTCGCCGCACGTGGCCCCGGAGGGCAGCACCTTCGTCGGATTGCAGCGACCATCGGGATCGAACACCGTCCGCACCAGCACCTGATGGGCCAGCTCGGCAACCGTCATCACCAGCGGCAAAAGTTCCTTCTTCTCCAGTCCGATGCCGTGCTCACCCGAAAGCGTGCCGCCGGCATCGACACAGGCCCGGACGATCTCCTCTCCGGCCAGGTGCACCCGGTCGAGCACGCCAGGCTCTCGTCCGTCGAACACGAGGAGCGGGTGCAGGTTGCCGTCGCCGGCATGGAACACGTTCAGCACGATGATCTCATGGCGGGCGGCGATCTCGATCACCTTCTCCATCACATCGACGAGCTTGCTGCGCGGCACCACCGCATCGTGGAGGTAGTAGTCGGGCTTGATGTTGGCGATGGCCCCAAAGGCCGACTTGCGGGCCTTCCACAACAGCGCCCGCTCCTCCGCCGACGACGCGACGCGAACCGTGCGAGCTCCACTGGCCAGGCAGCGGTCACGGATCTCGGCGACCGACGGCTCGATGCCCTCCGGCACACCCTCGATCTCGATCAGCAGCACCGCCTCGGCATCGAGGGGCAGGCCCGCCTTCGCCCATGGCTCTACCGCCTTGATGCAGTTCGCATCCATCATCTCAAGGGCAGCCGGGAGCGTTCCCGATGCAATCACCGCCGACACCGCCGCGCTTGCATCACGGATCGAGGTGAAGTCGGCCAGCAACGTCCGGATCGCCGGCGGGTTGACCATGAGTCGCACCGCGACCTTGGTGACGATCCCCATCGTCCCCTCCGAGCCGACGAACAGACCGCGTAGGTCGTAGCCCGACGCGTCGCCGGTCGCGCCACCCAGAATGCAGATCTCACCGTCGGGGAGCACCACCTCGATGGCATAGGTATGCGCGCTTGTGACCCCGTGGGCGAGACAGTGCGGACCGCCGGCGTTCGTCCCGACGTTGCCGCCGATGGAGCACACCTGCTGACTCGACGGGTCT
>JANPDB010000412.1:0-5931 GCA_031431255.1 Acidimicrobiia bacterium
GCATGGTGGACCAGACAGCCACGAAGGGCCTCCTCAGAGATGGGCAAGGAAATGTAAACCCAGCTTAGTTAAGTTGGACGACCGTTACACAGTTGATAGGACACTCTCAGCTTCGTCGACCGCGCAACGTAGATTAGTAAATGCGTCGGCCGAGGACGGGATTCGATCTTGACCCCTGGGGGCCGCGCAGCCCACTTCTATGTCGGTGTGATGCCCGCATACCGGATCAAACGTCGGAAACTGTCGGTTTCACTTGCGATGAAGCGTCCGAAGGCGCTGGGCGTACCGGTCATGACCGTCGCACCTATCTGCCGAAATTGTTCGATCAACGCAAGCTCTTCCAGACACCCGTTGAGGGCGGTGTTCAGTCGCTCCACGATGCGACCAGGAGTCAAGGCCGGGGCCCCAATGCCGAACCAGGATCCGGCCTCGTAGTGGGGCACGAGCTCCGCAACTGCCGGCACGTCCGGCAGCGCACTGGATCTTGTTGGGCCGGTCGTGGCAAGGGCCCGGAGCCGCGCGCCCATGATATGCGGCATCGACGAAGGTGCCGGGTCGAACATGACGTCGGCGTCGCCTCCGAGCAAGTCTGACAGTGCAGCCTCTGAACCCGAGTACGCGACCGGCCTGAACATCACTCCGGCCATCTTCTCGAACCGTTTGATTGCGACGTGCTGCGGTGTCCCGACGCCGGCGAAGGCTACTTTGACGCGACCGGGATGTTCGCGGGTGAAGGCGAGGAACTCGGACAGGGACCGTGCCGGGAAGCGACGATGGACTTCCACCAACAGAGGCACCCGGGCTATTGAGCCGACGGGCGCGATGTCGCAACTGAAGTCGAAGTCCAAATGCTCGAACAACGTTGAGTTGATGGTGTTCACCGGTCCACACAGGAGCAGGGTGTGCCCGTCCGGAGCAGCGCTTACGACCTCGGCTGTAGCGTTGTTGCCGCTCGCGCCGGGCCGGTTATGAACCACAACCTCCTCGCCGAGACGGTTCGACAGTACCGGGGCTACGGTCCGCGCAACGATGTCCAGCGGACCACCTCGAGGAAAACCGACGATCAGGCGAACCGGCGACGAGGGGTATTGCCGCCCGACGACCGATTGCCGTTGGCTGTCGTGTGGTAAGCCGCAGAGACCATGGGCAAGATCCTCCGTCGCCATCGTGCCTCCGCTCCCACCAGACTCGCTCATGTCGACATCGGCAACGCTACCGGTGCCGCCGACAACCGTCGAGCGTCCTGAATCAACTATTTCGCCCGGAAGCCACAGGCGTCGCATGGTGAAGTAGCACCAACGCAGCGCTTGCGCATACTGCGGCGGTCTCGCCTTCGCCGAACATCGCGCAACAGCGATCTCGGGCCGCATCGATCGCCTTGCAACTGGTCCCAGCAAAGCGGAGGAGCGTCAGCGATGAACGCTTGCGAGGAGCGTCACATCAGGGCAATCTGGCGCGATGCCGACGGTGAAGATTGATCAACTGGACCCGCAGCGCACGGCGATGATCGTCGTAGACATGGAGAACGATTTCGTCGCCGAGAACGCCCCGTTGGAAACGCCTGCAGCGCGCGCGATGGTGCCGAAGCTCGTTGAGGCGCTGAGCACCTGCCGGGATGCAGGAGTCAAGGTGATCTACACAACCCATGTGCATCGGCGGGACGGGAGCGACCTCGGGTTGTTCTCGTTCTCGCCTGTGATTGCGCAGGGTCGGGCACTGGCAGAGGGCACTCGGGGAGTCGAGGTTTATGCGGAAGTCGCCCCGCGACCCGATGAGCATGTCATCAGGAAGCATCGGTTCAGCGCCTTCTTCGGAACGGACCTGGACATGATTCTGCGCGGGTGGGGCGTCGACACGGTGATCATCGCAGGTGCTACCACCGAGAACTGCTGCCACGCAACGGCCCGCGACGCGCTTTTTCGCGACTACAAGGTTGTGTTCCTTTCGGATGCGACGGCGACTTTCGACTACCCGGATCTCGGTTTTGGAGAGATGGCAGCGGCTGAAGTTCACCGGGCGACGCTCGTAGTACTCGCAGCTTCAACGGCACACGTCATGTCCGTCAGTGACATGAGGAGCCGACTTCCAAGTCGCACATCGTCGTCCCATTGAGCATCGGGGAAGCGCACCTGATGGGCGAGACGTTCCCCGATGCGTCGGTGATCGCCTACAAGACTTGATTCCGTCGATGACGTGCCCCGAGAAGGATCGCTTCAGAACTCAGCGGTCGCTGCTTCTCGTCCGGGACTGACAGCGTGCTTCGTCTTACCGTCCAACGGACGGGGGAATGAGGCCCCCGCCGGCGTTTGCGCGTTTACGGAGGTGTCCTGCACCTCCACCGAATCGATGGGTCGCCGTGCGCGTCGAAGCGGCGATGCGCGCTGCGGTTGCAGCGCTCCCTGCGAGCCGTGTTGCGCCGTTGTGGCAGTCCCGGAGTTGGCGTTCAATGGTGGCGTGGGGAAGTTGGCGTCGCGCCGGCGCCTGGTGCAGTGGCGTGGTTGCTCTTCCGTGTCGATAGACCAAGGTCGCTACGCGACGCGAGCGGCAGCGGCTTCAAGTGCAGCGACGAGCGGCGCGTCCTGCTCGTCGTAGAGGTGGCCGTAACGATCGAATACGACCGAGACGGACGTGTGGCCGGCGCGAGCGGCGATCTGCTTTGGGTTGCCGCCGACGGCGATCCACAAGGAGATGGCCGTGTGGCGGAGGTCGTGTATGCGCAGCGGTCCGAGCTGCGCTCGTTCGAGAGCTGGCTCCCAGTAGCGACGTCGCCACGTCGATGCCCGTATCGGTCCGCCCTCAGGCGACTGCAGTACAAGGTCGTCGGGGGCTTTGCCCGAGATGTCGAAGGAATCGATCACGAACCGGGGCAGGGTGACGTTCCTCACCGCCGCCTTCGTCTTTGGCGGTCCGAAGGACATGTGCCCGTTGAGATCGACGAGCGTCTGACTTACCCGGACGCGCTGCGCGGGCACGCTGACGCCCGACACTCGGAGGCCCAACATCTCTCCGAGACGTAGGCCCCCGTAGGCGCCGAGGAGCACAAATGCACGGTACCGGTCGTCGATGGCGTCGGCGAGACGGTGGACTTCGTCGATCGAGAGGCAGCGCATTTCCTCCCGTTCGATCTTCGGTAGGGGCAGCCGCTCGGCTGGGTTGCTCGGTATGAGCCGGTCTTCGTGAGCAGCTCGCAGAGCCTTGTTGAGCACCTGCGAGATCTTGTGGACCGTCGCTGGGGCTAGCGGGTTCTCCTCGTTGTTCGATAGCCCGGCTAGCCAACGACGTAGCGATGTTCTGTCAATGCTCGAGAGTGGAACCTGGCCGAAGTAGGGGCGGACGTGGCGCCGCATGTAGAGCTCGTCGCGATCGCGGGTGGATGGTCGCAGGTTGGTAACGGTTGGCCACCACTCGCCGAGCCATTCGTCGAGTGTGATCTTCCCGCGTCGTGGATCGACGAATTGTCCACTGACCTTGTCGGTCTCAACCTTGGCAGCGAACGCATCCGCGTCGCGTCGACGGTCGAACTGTCGGCTCCGCTGCCCACCGTCGACCATTCGGTATCGAACGAGATACGCGGACGAACCGTCTTTCAACGTGCGCTTGACGATCGATGCCATGCCGAAATCGTACGTCTCCAAGTGCACACCAGGTGCACAGACGCACCGAACCGGGCGGGACGACTCGGACATGCGGGACGGCAAAAAGCCTGGTAGGAGAGGGTGTGCGTTGCGAGATCCGACACGGTGGCGGGTGGTGAATGGCTCTTACAAGGCGGGTGTCGGGGGTTCGAGCCCCTCACGGTCCACAGCTGTTACCGAAACTCCGGGCAGCGGCAATCGACAAACGGGCTCCGGTTTGCCTTCACTCGGTGGCAGACTGACTTCATGTCTCGCATCTCGATCGAGCTATCCGAGGAGTTCGAGGTAGACGCCACGCTCCTTGCCGATGTCTGCGTGAGGTACGGGGTCGCCGAGCTTGCGGTCTTCGGTTCAGTGGCAAGAGGAATGGCAACGCCGACGAGTGACATCGATCTGCTTTACGTGATGGCAACAGGCAGCTCTCTCGGATTTTCGATCAATCGCTTAGAGGACGAGCTCGCTGAGGTGTTCGGTCGTCGTGTCGATCTCGTTTCCAAGCGCGCCGTTCATCGGATGCTACGCGAGAAGGTGCTCGCGGAGGCTCGGACGTTGTATGCGGCGTGACGCGTTGCTGCTGGCCGAGATCGTGAACGCGGTCGAACGGATTCTTGAACTCGCCGCAGGAGTGTCCGCAGCCGAGATCGAAGTTGCCCCCCGATCGCCGCGATTCGCTCCTTTGGAACTTCACGGTGCTTGGTGAGGCGGTCATCCAGCTCTCCACGAGTCTCAAAGCCGATCACCCGGCCATTCCGTGGACGGACGCGAGTCGGATTCGCAACCGCATCGTGCATGGCTACTGGTCGGTCGACTTCGAGGTTCTCATAGCAACCGCTCGCGAGGACCTGCCATCCTTCCTGGCGGATGTCAAGAGCATTCCGGTTTCCCTCGTTGAGGATGCAGGCTAGTGGTCCGTCGTTGATTTAGTTCCAGCGCGTAGAGTGTGGCATGGCTGTCACGCTCGAGATGTCAGATGATCAGCGCGCTGAGCTTTCTCGGATCTCTCGATCGCAGACGGAACCCGTTCGCAAAGTCACGCAGGCGAGGGTGATCCTTGCGCTGGCGGGTGGGAGTTCGCTTCGACAGGTCGAGCGTGAGCTCGGGCCGACATCGAAGACGATCCTGGCGTGGCGCGACATCTTCGTTGCTCGCGGTGTCGAGGGACTGGGTGTGATCGGGCGGGGTCGGGGCCGCAAACCGGTGATCGGAGTGGACGTCCTCGAAGCGATCGTTCACGACACGTTGCACACCGTGCCCGACGACGAGTCGGAATGCTGGTCCACCCGGACGCTCGGCGTTCGCCACGGTGTCGGCAAAGACATCGTCGCTGCGTTGTGGCGCAAGCGACGGTTGCGGCCGTGGCGTCGCGACACGTTCAAGCTGTCGAACGATCCGAACTTCGAAGCGAAACTGGTCGATGTGGTGGGCGTGTACATGGACCCGCCCGTGAACGCCGCGGTGTTCTGCTTCGACGAGAAGACCCAGATCCAGGCGCTTGATCGCACGCAACCGTCGCTGCCGATGATCCCCGGCAGGGCTGGCACGCTCACGCACGACTACAAGCGTCACGGCACGATCGACTTGTTCGCCGCCCTCAACGTGGCCACCGGCGAGATCGTGCACGACCTCAAGACCCGTCGCGCCGGCAGCGACGTGTTGTCGTTCTTCAAATGGCTCAACGCGCACGTGCCGACCGGTCTCGACGTGCACGTCGTGTTGGACAACCTCTCCGTGCACTCATCGGAACCGGTGCGTGAGTGGCTCGCCCTGCCCGCACAAGCCCGGTGGCATCTGCACTTCACACCGACGTCGTCATCGTGGCTGAACCTCGTCGAGTGCTGGTTCTCTGTGCTCACCCGCAAACGCCTCACCAACAGCGCCTTCCGTTCCGTGAAGGAACTCCGTCTCGCGATCGACACCTGGATCGAGCATTGGAACGACAACCCCACACCATTCATCTGGAAACGCACCGCCGACGAGATCCTTGCGTCAGTCGACCACGCCCGCGCAGCGCGACGAACCGCTGGAGCTATTCCCGCGACGCACCACTAGTTGTGTTCGGTGTTCGTCTTGTTGGGGTTCCAACGTCGTCCCGCTAGGGCCACTCCCACGGGGGCTCCGCCCCCGTGTCCCCCCGGCCTACTCGTGCGCCCGAACGCGGCTGTCTTCCCTTGCAGTGGTACCATATCTTGTACGACTCCGAAGGGACGCACAAATGGCCATTACCGCGAGCGAAGCACGCAAGAACCTCTTCCCCCTGATCGAACAGGTCAACGAAGATCGCACCCCGGTCGAGATC
>JANPDB010000413.1:0-1887 GCA_031431255.1 Acidimicrobiia bacterium
CTCGTAATGCCCGTGGCTGCCGGTCCAGATCTGCGCACTTCGCAGTTGCAGGGACTTCCGCAGGTTCTCCGCAAGTTGCAGAAGAAGCTCGTCGAGCGGGATTGCCCGGGAAAGACGCGAGCTCCAGGTCCGGAGTGCTTCTTCGGGAGACACCCGTTCTCCGTAGACAACCCGGTTGGCGCGATCCCCGAGCCAGGCCCGAGCAGGTTGATAGCAAAGCGCCGCGCCAGCGGCGGCGGCCATGGAGAGCACGAACAGCGACCGCTCGCTGCCCGACGGTCGGCGCCCGAACGCGGCCAACGCCAAGAGGTAGGCCGCCGCGATGAGCACGGTCAGCCCGGTCACCGACACGGTGTGCGTGAGCAGCCTGTCGATTCGGGACAGGAGCCGGGGAACCGTGCCTGCGGCGATCGACATCGGCAACAGCCCCGACGCGACCAGCGCCACATCAGCGGCGTGGTCCGGCCAGCCGAGGGCGAGCGTCAAAGCCCCCGCGACCAACGCGATCTCGATCGCGACAACGGCTCCCCATCCGGTCCATTGCATGCGACGCTGCGTCAGAACACTCGCCGAACGGTAACTCGCATGAGCGATGGGGAGAGCGCCAACCGTCAAGACCCACAGCACAACGATCGGCCATGCGCTAACCGTGTCTCGATCGCCGAGCAGCGCAAGACCGAGCGCAACGGCGAAGGCATATGCGCCGAGAAGAACGCGGCGCGAGCCGGTGCCGGCCAGACGGCCGTCCGGAAGGGTCAGGAGCAGATGGAGGACGAGAGCGGGTGTCAGCGTCAGCGCGAAGCGCTCGCCTAGGTCCGCCAGCAGGGACGCCGGTCCGGAAAGACCGGTCGACCTGTTCGCCGACCATGAGAGCGCGCCCGTCGCGACGACCGCGGCAAGCGCCAGCGCCGTTGCATTCCACCGGGTTGGGCTTCGTCGAACCGCCATCCCGGCTCCGAGGGACCACATCAGTCCAACAGCACCGACGATGACCACCGTGGGCGATATCGCCGCCGTCCGAAGTGACAGACCGAGGGCCCATACGCTCATCAACAATGCTGCGACCCAGGCGAGGAGTGCGGTCGAACGTCGACGGATGGTGTCTCCGTCCCCTGCTGGAAACACCACTCGTCCTGCCCACGATTGGGAGCTCATGTGCCCTCGTTCGTTCGTTGTGCCTTCGAGCGGTGCGTCACGCCACCGGCGCGCCGCGCCCGTCATCGATGACGCGACCATCTTTCATCCGGACGATGCGCTGAGCTGCGTCCGCGACCGGTTGGTCGTGGGTGACCAGAAGAATCGTCTGGCCGTTGCGATGCAAACGGGTGAAGAGTTCGAGTACCTCGTCGCCTCCCGCGGAGTCAAGAGCGCCCGTGGGCTCGTCGGCCAGCAGGAGCGTCGGCTCGTTGGCAAGAGCGCGCGCAATGGCCAACCGCTGACGCTGACCGCCGGACAGGGAGGCGGGCGCCTGCTTGGCCTTGTCGCCGATGCCCAGGAGGTCGAGCAGGTCGCGGGCTCTGGTCTCGGCCGCCTTTCGCTTGCGCCCGGCGATGAGCGCCGGCATGAGCACGTTCTCCAGTGCCGTCATTCCTTCGAGGAGGTTGAAGAACTGGAACACGATGCCGATGTGTCGACGGCGCATGATCGCGAGCTCGCTCTCGGTCTTGCCGTCGAGTCGCTGTCCGGCCACGCTCACTTCCCCGTCGTCGGCGATATCGAGTCCGGCGATGATGTTGAGCATCGTCGACTTTCCGCACCCCGACGGACCCATGACGGCGACGAACTCGCCACGCGAAACGGACAGGTCGGCACCGCGTAGGGCTCGGACCGGAGCCATGTCGGCCTCGAACGTTCGAAACACCTGCCGGACATCGACCACGAGATCGA
>JANPDB010000414.1:0-26165 GCA_031431255.1 Acidimicrobiia bacterium
CGTGGACCATCGTGTCGGGACGGTTCTGGATTGAGACGCTCGGCTGCCCGAAGAATCAGGTCGACTCCGACAAGCTGACCGGGAAGCTCCTCGCCGACGGCATGGAGCCGGCGAGCTCGGCGGGCGACGCCGATCTTGTGCTCGTCAACACGTGTGCTTTCATCGAGTCGGCCCGCCAGGAGTCCATCGACGTGACGCTGGCATTGGCCGACGGTCGCAAGGCCGGCGCGCGTGTTGTCGTCACCGGCTGCATGGCGGAGCGCTACGGCGACGAACTCGCCCAGGCACTCCCGGAGGTTGACCGGGTCGTCGGATTCGGCGGAGCGATCCACGACCACGACCACGGCGCTCCAGCGGGACCGGCGATCGTCGGGTCTACGGCCGTGCCGGTGGTGCTCGGGCGTACCCGTTCGGGGCCGACCGTCCCTGCGTTCGACCTCCTGAACCTGCCGCGGCCGAAGTCGGCTGTTCCGTGGGCCTATGTGAAGATCGCCGAAGGTTGCGACCGCAACTGCGGCTTCTGTGCCATCCCTTCGTTCCGGGGGCCGCAGCGCAGCCGTGACATCGCCCAGATCCTCGACGAGGTCGATGCCCTCGACGTGCAAGAGGTCGTGCTCGTCGCACAAGACCTCGCGTCCTACGGCAAGGATCGGCCGGCCGAACTGGGGGCCGGATCGATCGTCGGTCTCGTAGAGGCGGTCGCGGCGCGGGTCAGACGGACCCGGCTGCTCTACCTGTACCCGAGCGATCTGTCCGATGCCCTGATCGACGTCATCTGTGCACAGACGAACGTTCCCTACTTCGATCTGTCGCTGCAGCACGTGTCGAAGCCGCTGCTGCGTCGCATGCGGCGATGGGGAGACGGCGACCGCTTCCTCCGCCGCATCGAGGACATCCGTCGACGTGAGCCTTCCGCGGCGTTCCGTTCGAACTTCATCGTCGGATATCCCGGGGAGACCGAAGAGGATCACGACCAACTCCTGTCCTTCGTCCGTGAGGCCCGACTCGACTGGTGCGGCTTCTTTTCCTACTCGCCCGAGGAAGGTACGTATGCCTGCGATCTTCCCGGTCGAGTCCCCGGCTCGCTGATGCGCGAACGCCTCGACGAACTGACTGAGCTTCAGGACGCGATCACGGCGCAGTCTCGCGACGCCTTGATCGGGACCGACATCGAGGTGCTCGTCGATCGCCCAGGAATCGGGCGTTCTGTCCGCGAGGCTCCGGAGATCGACGGCGAAGTGCACCTCCCACTGGACCTCGCAGTCGGGGAGTTCCATAGCGTACACGTGACCTCCGCAGAGGGCCCCGATCTGCACGCGGTCGTTCCCGAGCTTGCGGCTCTTCGCTGAATCCGTCGATGGCTGCCACCCGTCCCCCTCGCTTCGATCCAGGTGCCTTCGTCACTCCGGCGAACGCCCTCACTGTCGTGCGCATGATGCTCACCCCCGTCGTGCTCGTGCTCATCGCCTCGTTGCGGTTCGACATCGGCACGTTCGCTCTTTGGGCCGTCCTGTGCTGGACCGACTACTTCGACGGCATCCTCGCCCGCCGCTTCGGCACCACCCGATCGGGCGCCTTCCTCGATCCACTTGCCGACAAGTTCATGACGCTGGGCGCCATGGCGGTGCTCGTGGTGAAGGGTGTGTACTTCTGGCCGTGGGTGGCGCTCACGGCGGTCCGTGAAGTGGCGATCACCTTGTATCGCTCGTTCGTCGGCACCAAAGGTGTCTCCGTTCCGGCGCGCACGTCGGCCAAGTGGAAAACCTTCGCGCAACAGAGCGCCGTTGGCTTCTCGATCATGCCGTGGGTCGGCGAGCACGCTGCGTGGCTAGGCCACACGCTGCTCGTCATCAGTGTCGTTCTCACCCTCGTCAGCGGCGCCCAGTACTTCGTCGCCGCCCGGAAGGTCCAGCCCGCCTGATCCTGCGGGGTCAGTAGCCGCGGGCGCGGTCGACGAGACCGGTGATCGCGTCGGTTCGCCCGGCCCGGAAAGCGCGGATGTTCGCGGCAATGACTGTGGCCGCGGTGGTCGGGTCCGTGTCGGCGGCGACGTGTGGCGTGACGGTCACCTGGGGGTGGCGCCAGTACGGATGGTCCTCGGGGAGTGGTTCCTGGGCGAACACGTCGAGGACGACACGGCGGAGTTTCCCTTCGGCAAGTGCTGCCAACAGGTCGGACTCGACCACATGGTTTCCCCGACCGAGGTTGATGAGCGAGGCCCCTTGACGAAACCTGGCGAAGAGGGCGGTGTTCAACACGCCCGTCGTCTCCTTCGTCAGGGGCAGGAGGTTGACGACGACGTCGGCGACGGCCACCGCACCTTCCAGGTTCACCGTCGTCGTCCACGGAGCATGGTCTGCTGCGGTGGTGCGGTTACTACGTAGACCTATCACCGTGGCCCCGGTCGTGGCGACGTACTCGGCGCATCGCCGCCCGAGGGATCCGAAGCCGAGGATGGCGACCGTCTTCGATGCCATCGGTTTGGCGTGGCGCGGCGCCCACGATGCCCGGGTCTGCTTCTCGCGGTAGTCGTGGTGGAGCAGGCAGATGTCGAGCACGTGCGCCAGTGCCGTCGCCGCCATCTGGTCGGCCATCGCCGGATCGACGGTCCGGGCCAAGGGTACGTCCGTCGGCACCGCTGGGTCCGCGATCAGCCGGTCGACGCCGGCCCACAGGCAGTGGATGAACCGCAGACGGCGGAACCGCCCGAGGTCGCCCGGGTCGATCCCCCTGACGAGGGCGACATCGACGGCGTCAACTGCCTGTCCGCCGGTGAGGTCGCTCGACAGGACGAGTTCCTCCTCAGGCAGCGCAGCGCGCAGCGCGTCGATCCACATCGCTGTCGTCCGGAACGTCGGATCAAGCAGCAGGGCGACACTCACTCGCCGATCTTGTCACCCCGTCCCGGGGATGGGCATCGTGTTCCGCGGGCCGCCCGCAACGAACCCGCGGGACCGCTTGTGCGGCTCGCCAGGACGGCTACTTCTTCTTGGCCTTCGGTGGCGTGTACCGCTTCGACGGCGGAGCCAGGGGCTTGCCGCTGACGGTCTGGGTCGCGGTGGTGCCGGCCTTCTTGGCCTTGCGGGCCTGGTCGGCGGCAGTGCGCGGATCGACCCCGTAGTCGCCGCGCCGAATACGGTCGTCGATGAGCTTGCGCCGATCGGTCGAGATGCGAAAGGTCAGCCACAGCATGAGGCCGAACAGCGGTGTTCCGAAGATCACGTACTTCCCCCACGCCGGTCCGTAGACGCACAAGATCGCGCCGATGCCGGCAAACATCCGGTTCGTCCGCCAGGTGAGCGCCACGAACGCACCGACGAGAGCGAGGCTGACGGCCAGCCACCAGAGCTTCTCGGTGCCTCTTGTGTAGGCCTGGATCAACGCCATGGCCACGGCGCAGTAGGCCGCCGCCAGATAGAGGATCTTGCGCTCCATGGGCTGGAGGCGCATGGTCTGCTTGGTCTCCTCCCGGTTCAGGTACACCCGGGGTGGCCGAGCCCGACGGGTTTTCTCGGATTTCGGCGTTCTGCTGAGGAGTCCCACGGCTGTCCACGCTACCTGGGGTCGGCGTTGGGTCCGCCGCAGGTATCCCGAGGCGGACCCATAGGTCAGGATGGGGAACATGCGCTGTGAAGTTGTCGCCGTCGGCACGGAGTTGCTGCTCGGCCAGATCGTCGACACGAACTCGTCCTGGATCGGTGAGCAACTGGCCGCCGCCGGGATCGACACGCACTTCCAGACGAAGGTCGGTGACAACCACCAGCGCATCGTGGACGCTCTGCGGATGGCCCTGTCGAGAAGCGATGCGGTTATCTGCTGCGGCGGTCTCGGTCCCACCCAGGACGACATCACCCGTGAGGCCATTGCCACCGTGATGAACGTCGGGCTCGAACGCCGCGACGACATCGTCGAACGGATCCGGGCGATGTTCAGTTCCCGAGGCCGCGAGATGTCGGAGAACAACGCTCGACAAGGCGACGTGCCGAAAGGGGCGTCGATCATCGTGCAGACCCGCGGCACGGCGCCCGGGCTGATCTGCCCGGTCGGCAAGAAAGTCATCTACGCGGTGCCCGGTGTGCCGTATGAGATGAAGGACATGCTCGAGCGGGCGATCCTTCCCGACCTCGTGGCCCGGACCGGGACCATCGCCACGATCCGCAGCCGGGTGCTGCGCACGTGGGGTATCGCAGAGTCGACGCTCGCAGAACGAATCTCGTCCCGCCTCGACGCGCTCGATCGGCCCGGTGCGCCTCCGCTCACCATTGCGTTCCTCGCGAGCGGGATCGAGGGGATCAAGGTGCGCCTCACGGCCAAGGCGCCGACCGAGGCCGAGGCCGTGGCGTTTCTCGACGCGGAGGAGCGCGAGGTCCGGGCCATCCTCGGCCAGCTGGTGTTCGCCGTCGACGACGCCACGATGGAAGCGACCGTCGGGGCGTTGCTGGTCGAGCGCGGCTGGACGATGGGTCTGGCCGAGTCCGTTACCGGCGGACTTGTGGCGTCGCGGTGCGTCGCTGTGCCCGGAGCGTCCACCTGGTTCCGCGGTGCCGTGGTGAGCTACGCAACAGAGGTCAAGCAGACGGTTCTCGGCGTGCCGGAAGGGCCGGTGGTCTCCGCCGCAGCGGCCCTGGCGATGGCCCGAGGCGCGCGATCGGTGCTCGGTGCCGACGTCGGCGTTGCTCTCACGGGTGTGGCCGGTCCGACGGAGCAGGACGGCCAACCGGTCGGCACGGTGTTCGTCGCCATGGTGACGCCCGATGGGGAGCACACCGAACAGCTCCTGCTGCCGGGCGATCGCGAACGGGTGCGCAACTTCTCCGCAATCTCCTCGATGGACGTCGTGCGCCGAGCGCTAGCCGGTTCGTAAGCGCGCGTTGTTCTTCGTGCACCCGGCGCCTGGATCAGCGGGCGGCGTCCCAGCTCGACACGCCGGGTGCGCCGGGACACTTGCGAGCGACCCGTCCGCTGATGGCCCGTCCCTTTGCACTCGATCGGTCGACGGCTCGCGCCCACCCGTTGCCGTCGAGGCGATGCGGGGCGAAGGAGATGCCGACGAGACGCGGGCCGTCGAAGCGGAGCTCGAGCACGCCGGTCTCGCCCGTCGCTCCGCCGCGCGGGTCCCAGATGAAGTTGCCGAGTGAATAGGCCACGACAGCATCGCCGGCCGTCGTGCTCACCGGCACGACCGGCTGCAGGATGTGGGGGTGAGCGCCGAGCACCGCGGTGGCGCCGGCATCGACGAGGAGACGCCCGAGCTTCTGCTGAACCGACGACGGACACGGGTCGCCCTCGATGCCCCAATGCAGCACCACGACGACTACTTCGTTGACCGCTCTTGCGCCCCGGACCGCGGCGAGGAGTTGCTGGGTCTCGCGGTTGATGGCGTGCTTGCCTGCGGAGGCGATACCGGGGCGCGTCGCGGTGGCCGGCCATGCGCCGTTGGGGATGATCTGGCTTGCGGCCAGAACGGCAACGGTGGTGCCGCCGATGTCGAACTCGGCGGGGGCGAGGGCTTCGGCGAGGTTCCGTCCGGCGCCGACGTGGGCGACGAGCACGCGGCCGAGGTTGTCGATCGTATCGTCAAGGGCGTCGAGTCCGAAGTCGAGCGAATGGTTGTTGGCCAAGGAGACCACGTCGACTCCTGCCCGGGAGATCACGTCGGCGAATGACGGAGCGGAGCGGAAGGTGAAGGTCTTGATTTGGGCGCGGCCCCGCGTCGACACTGCGGTTTCGAGGTTCACGATCGCAAGATCGGCGTCCGCGAGTGGTGGCCGGATGCCGCCGAACGGATCGGTCGTGGGTCCGACGCGACGGGTGAGGAGCGTGTCCCCGCCGAACGCCAGCGTCCAGGTGCCGTTCGACCGTGGACCGGTGCCTCCCGGCAACGGCGGGCCGGCCGACGGTGTGGTCGTCGGCGTCGATGGGTTCGCCGGGCCGGCCACCCCGGTCGTCGGTGCCGGAGGAGCGATCGGGCCTGCGGGCGGGGCCAAGGTGGTCGTGGAGGTCGGCTGATCAGCGCTCACGGGCGGTCCGGCCGGATTCAGCCGGGCCTCGGCGGCTCGGCTGCTCGGAGTGGAAACGGTGGTGAGGAGCGTGCACATAGCCACGCTGAGCAGGCTTTTCGTCAGCGGACCGAATGTGCGGGCGGGTCCCGCGGGCGGGGATGCGGGTCCGTCGCTGCCGCGCACCCGAGCATGCTTGCATGTTCTCGAACGTTTGTTTACGATCTCGAACGTTCGTTTGGGGCAACCGAACCCGTTCTCGATCGAACACCAACCCTTCGACCGGCCGTCCATGGTTCGTCGAGGTGATCGTCCGCCGTCGACCCCGAGGAAATCACATGCCTGTCATTTTTGTCTCACCCCTCTCGTACAGTGATCCGCAATGAAAACGTTCCCCGCACGAGACACGAGAGATGCCGGCAAAGACTCCGGCAAGAGGACCCAAGGAGCAGAGATGGAGCGAGCCAAAGCACTGGAGATGGCCCTCGGCCAGATTGACAAGCAGTTTGGTAAAGGGTCGATCATGCGACTCGGCGAGAACACCCACATGAGGATCGAAGCGGTGTCGACCGGCTCGCTTGCCGTGGATCTCGCCCTCGGTATCGGTGGCCTGCCGCGTGGCCGGATCTGTGAGATCTACGGTCCCGAGTCGTCCGGCAAGTCCACGCTGGCGATGCATGTCGTGGCCGAGGCCCAGCGCAACGGCGGCACATGTGCCTATATCGATGCCGAGCACGCCATGGACCCGGTCTATGCGAGCGCCATCGGTGTCGACATCGACAACCTGCTCATTTCCCAGCCCGACACCGGCGAGCAGGCCCTCGAGATCTGCGACATGCTCGTGCGCTCCGGTGCGCTCGATGTCGTCGTGATCGACTCCGTCGCCGCCCTCACCCCGAAGGCAGAAATCGAAGGGGAGATGGGCGACACGTTCGTCGGTCTCCAGGCCCGCCTCATGAGCCAGGCGCTGCGCAAGCTCACGGCATCGATCAGCCGCACCAACACAGTGGTGATCTTCATCAACCAGCTGCGGGAAAAGATCGGCGTGATGTTCGGCTCGCCCGAAACCACGCCGGGTGGACGGGCATTGAAGTTCTACTCGTCGGTGCGCATCGACATCCGCCGCATCGAGTCGATCAAGGACGGCGCCGACGTCACGGGCAACCGCACCCGGGTGAAGATCGTGAAGAACAAGGTCGCCCCGCCGTTCAAGCAGGCCGAGTTCGACATCATGTACGGCAAGGGGATCAGCCGTGAAGGGTCGGTGCTCGATGTCGGGGTCGAGTGTGCCGTCATCAAGAAGTCGGGCGCCTGGTTCACCTACGAGGGCGAGCAGCTCGGCCAGGGTCGGGAGAACGCCAAGAACTTCCTGTCCGAGAACGCCGAGCTGATGATGGAGATCACCGAGAAGATCCGCCAGAAGGTCGGCATCGTCGAAGTCGTCGGCGACGCGCTCGACGACCTCGATGACGACGACGAGCCCATCTCGCTCGACTGACCTTTGGCTGGGTCGAACGACCCGTTTGCCGGATGACCGCTCAAGCTGAGCGGCTGGCCCGACGATTGCTCTTCTGTGTGGTGGCGGACTCGGCCGCATTGCTTGGGAAACCAAGTGATGCGGCCAGTCTCCGTTCTGGGCCTCAGTCGGCGCTCGTCAGCAATGCGTCGCTGAGCCGGTTCAGCTCCGCACTCGTAGCCCCACCGTCGAGGGCGTAGGCGCGGGCACCGCCGCCGGCGTCCCAGTAGGCGAGCACTCCTTGGAGCGGCTGGCGGCTTACGCCGAGGATGGGCAGCGCGTCGGTCACCGAGATGCCGCGAGCGCTGAACCCTTCGCGGAGGTCGTCGACCCGATAGGGCGTGCGGTACAGGTTGGTGAGCAGGAAGTCGTCCATGATGTCGTCGTTGTCCACGCCGAGGATGCGGTGGAGCAGCGCGGTCGACACCCCCGTACGGTCCTTCCCTCCGGTGCAGTGGTGCAGCGCCGGGAGCGCGTCGGGTTGGGCGATGGAGCGGAGGTACCCGACCAGCATGCGCTGCGACGCCTGCACCATGTCGAGATAGTTCCCCTCCCAGAAGTCCGGTTCCGGAAGCGGACGGGTGCCGGCGAGGATGTCGCGGATCACGTCGATCACGCTCTCGTCGAGCGACGAGAAGTCGGCCGTGCCGAGCAACACGATTTCGGCAGCGTGCGGTCCGACGGGCAGACGGCTCGGCTGGCGCTCACGTTCTCCGGCCAGACGGAAGTCGTGGATCCGTCGCAGGCGCAGCATGGCCACCGTGGCCACATCATCGTCGGTGAGCGAGGCCAGGTGGTCGCTGCGGAAGATGACCCCCCGGCGCATGACCCGGCCGTCGCTGACGCGATAGCCGCCGGCGTCGCGGAAGTTGTAGTTGCCGGCGAGGGCCAGTCGTCGCTCGAACGACGGCGCCCTGGCGGGGAGGTCGTCTCGGGAGATGCCGCGAGCCGTGGCGTAGGCCAGGCGTTCGTCGAAGGTCATGAGGGTGTCGAGCATGGCACGTGGTGCGCTGGTGCGACGGCGGTCCTGACGCGCCTCGGGGCGGACCGCCCGGTGTGGACGATCCGCCCCGAAGGCGGGGGAGTTGGGTTGTTCCGGTCGCCTAGTGCACTGAGTCGGAAGTTCCTTTCACGTCGATCCTTCTGACAGTGCACGAACCACAAGGAATGAGAGCATTTCGACGTGAGAGGAACTTTTGCGAAGATGCACTAGTTGGGACGCGCCGGCCCCGGGAGGTGTGACTCAGGAAGCGGAAACCGGCTTCACCGTGGTGGGAACCGCCGTGGTCACCGTGGCCTTGGCTGCGTCGATCGCCGCCTTGTTGGCGGCCCGGGTGGCCTCACGCGCGGCCTTGTTCTGGTCGCGGGTCTGCTCCCAGGCGCTCTTGTTGGCGACCTTGGTGGTCTCACGGGAGGTCTTGCACGCAGCTTTTGCGGCTTCGCGGGCTTCCTTCGTGGTCGCCGCGGCGGCACCAGTCATACAGCTCTGGAAGGTGGCATCGCGGCGGGCCGAGTTCGCCGAGTACGTCGCGTCGCGGCGAGCCTTGTTGGCATCGTAGGTGGCCTGGATGCGGGCACGGTTCTCGACGCGGACGGCGTTGACCACGTCGGACTTCGGGGTGGAGAAGGCGGGGGCCGAGACTCCGACGACGGCGGCAGCGGCGATGCTGATCGAGGCGATGAGGCGGGTTGAACGGTTCATGATGGTTCCTTTGGGGAGAGAGTGGGGTTGAGGTCCTGCGGCGGTGGTGTCGTTCGGCCGTCTCGGTGGTTGTTCGAGCCACAAAGAGCTTCGACTCGGCCCGTGAGGGAATTGTTGGCATTCAGTTGAGATCTCACGAGCGCATGTGAACATCGTTCGGCCCCGCCCCAGCAACCTCCGCCGCCACTGCGCCGGTCGGAGCGGGGCTGCCCGTAGACTCCTCCGCCGTGTCGTCGCCGGAAGCAGGATCGAAGCGCTACGTGATCCATACGTACGGCTGTCAGATGAACGAGCACGACTCGGAGCGCATCTCCGGGCTCCTCGAAGCCGACGGCTACGTCCGAGTCGACTCCGAGGACTATGCCGACGTCGTCGTCTACAACACCTGCACCATTCGGGAGAACGCCGACAACAAACTGTTCGGCAACCTGGGTCGGGTGAAGGAGCTCAAGGACGCCCGACCTGAGCTGAAGATCATGGTGGGCGGCTGCCAGGCGCAGAAGGACCGTGGGCTGATCCAGCAACGGGCGGGCCATGTCGACGTGGTGTTCGGCACCCATAACGTGCACCGCGCCGCCGAACTGCTCCGCGAGTCCTACGCACGCGGACCTCTGATGGAGATCTTGGAGGAGGCCGAGTCGTTCCCGAGTGCACTCCCGGTCCGCCGGGAGGAGGAGTGGTCAGCATGGGTCACGATCCAGATCGGCTGTGACAACTCCTGCGCGTTCTGCATCGTGCCGTCGGTTCGCGGCGTCGAGTCGAGCCGCACCTTCGACGAATTACTCCACGAAGTCCGCACCCTCGCGTCGGCGGGAACGGTCGAGGTGACGCTGCTCGGACAGAACGTGAACAGCTACGGACGCGACCTCACCACATCGTGGAGGGACCGCCATGGAACACCGGGCAGTGCCGAGGCGTGCGGACCGTCGTGGGACACCGATGCCGCGGGCCCGCGGGCGCGTGCGCTGTTCGCCGACCTCCTGCGCGCCGTGGGTGCCGTCGAGGGGATCCGGCGTGTCCGCTACACCTCACCGCACCCAAAGGACATCCGCGCTGACACCATGCTGGCGATGGCCGAGGTGTCGACCGTCATGCCCCACCTCCATTTCCCGCTCCAGTCCGGTAGCGACGTGATCCTCCGCGAGATGCGTCGTGGCTACAACGCAGCCAAATACCTGGAGAAGCTGCACGAAGCACGCCGGTTGGTCGACGACCTGAGCATCACCAGCGACATCATCGTCGGGTTCCCCGGCGAGACCGAGGCCGACTTCGTGCACACCCTCGAAGTGGCGGCGGAGGCGGAGTTCGACAGCTGCTACCCGTTCCAGTTCTCGCCGCGTCCCGGTACCCGCGCTGCGGAGATGGTGGACCATTTCGTGGCGGCCGACGTGGTCTCCGAACGATTCGCCCGCCTCAACCACGTACTCGAACGGAGCGCCACCCGCAAGCACGCGGCGCGCGTCGGTCGGATTGAGGAGGTGCTCGTCGAGGGACCTTCGAAGAAGGATTCGTCGATCACCAGCGCGCGTACGAAACAGGGCAAGCTCGTGCACTTCCCGTACCGCTCCGCCGATGGCGAGCAGCGAGCCCTTCCGGCGGGGACGTTCGCGAACGTGGAGATCACGAGTGCCGCAGCCCACTTCCTCCGCGGCGAACTGCGCGAGATCACCGAACGACCCCGTCACCGGACCCGAATTCCTGTCACTGCGCTCTAGCGCTTTCCCGAAACGGATCTCCATATGCCAGCGACAGCATCAGGGAATCAAGGCCAGGCTGAGTTCTGGTCGGCCACCGGTGGGGAGGCCTGGGTCGATCTGCAAGACCAGATGGACCGCCAGCTCTCTGTCGTCGGCGCGGCCGCGCTTCGCGCGCTCGACGCGCAGACCGGCGAATCGATCATCGACATCGGCTGTGGCTGCGGGGCGACCACCCTCGACCTCGCCGCCGCGGTCGGGGAGACCGGACGAGTGGTCGGCCTCGACATCAGCGTGCCGATGACCGAGCTCGCAGCACGTCGGCTTTCCGATCGCGGGTTCCGTCATGCCTCCGCCATGGTTGGCGATGCCCAGACCGCGAGCCCGGCCGACGTCGGCGGCCACGCCGACGCGGTGTTCTCGCGCTTCGGCGTGATGTTCTTCGACGACCCCGTCGCGGCGTTCGTCAACATACGCGCGCTTACGAATGAATCCTCTCGCATGGCTTTCGTCTGCTGGCAGGGGGCACGGAAGAACCGGATCTTCGGCGATCTCGGGCGGGAACTCAATGCGCTGTTTCCTGGACTGCCGGCGCCGGATCCCCACGCCCCCGGGCCGATGGCCTTCGCCGATGCCGAACGTCTGCTGGGCATTCTTTCGTCGGCCGGCTGGGTCAACATTGAGATCGCCGAGCACGTCGCGCCGATGCAGCTCTTCGGGACGACCGACTTCGACGTCGCCCTCGATGCCAGTCTGCGTGTGGGCGGGGGGGCACGACTGATGCAGAGTGCCGATGAGGCGACGGCCGGCAAGATCCATGACGCGGCCCGACGCGTGCTGGAGTCGCAGTGGACGGACTTCGGCGCCGTGGTCGACAGCGCGACGTGGATAGTGACGGCGCGCAACGGAGGGGGCGCGTGATCGTCCGGCAAGCAGCTGGCAGAGTGACGGCGCGCAACGGAGGGGGCGCGTGATGGTCCGGCAGGCAGCTGGCAGAGTGACGGCGCGCAACGGAGCCGGCGGGTGATCTTCCATATCACCACCGCGGCGGCGTGGTCCGATGCGCAGCTCCTCGATGAGTACTCGGTGTTCAGCCTGATCTCGGAGGGCTTCATCCATCTTTCGACCGCCGAACAGGCGCTCGGCTCGGCCTCGCGGTATTACGACGATGTGGCGGGACTCGTTCTCCTGCAGGTCGACGAGACCCGGTGTACCGCCGAGCTGCGGTGGGAGTCGCCCGCACACGATCCGACGTCTGATGCCCGCTTCCCCCATCTCTACGGACCCCTCAATCTCGATGCCGTGCTCGATGCGCGTCCGTTGACGAAGGATGACGAAGGTCGATTCGTCTTTCCGTACTGAGCGGGGCGAATAAATTCCGCGGGCTGACGGGTGCTGTGACAAGGTGAAACGATGACGATCGGTTTCGACCCCCAGATTGCCCGGCGCACGTGGATGACGCTCGAGCCGATCCACGGCATGGTCTACTTCTCCCCGCTCGGAACGCCGATCTACGACGACGCCGGGCTAGAAGGCCGTCAGCACTACTTTGCCTCGCGCTCGGCGGCGTTCGGACGGGTCAGCCCCGAAGTAGTCACGTCGACGTTCTTCAACTTTGCTCCGGCGCTCGTTCGCTCGGCCATGACGACGGTGTGGGACCGAGTGTCTCCCGAGGACGCACTGGCGGCGCGCCTTCGGGTCGTCGACGCGTCGCTCCGCGAGGCCGCGCCCGATCTGATCGGGAACGACGCCACCAAGCGGGCGGCAGAGCTGGCGACGAGCGCCGCCCGTTCGGCGTGCGGCAGAGTCGACGGCAAGCCCCTGTTCGCGGCCCACGCGTCGCTGGCTTGGCCGACCGAGCCGCACCTTGTCCTCTGGCACGCGCAGACATTGCTGCGTGAGTACCGCGGTGACCTGCACATCGCGCTGCTTCTCAGCGAAGGGCTCAGCGGACTCGACGCCTTGATCACCCACGGAGCGACTGGCGCCGTCCCGCTCGCCCTGCTCCAGCAGCTTCGCGGCTGGAGCGCGGACGAATGGGATGCCGGAATCGAGTCGCTACGTTCGCGCAGCATCCTCACGCCCGGCGACGTCGCCCTCACGGCGAGCGGAGCGGCGCTGCGACAGCGCGTCGAAGATCGCACGGATGAGCTCTCGGCCGACGCTTGGGCCGTGCTCGGTGAGGAAGGCTGCCGCGAGCTGCGGGCTGCGGCCCGGCCCCTCTCGGCAGCCGTGATCGATGCCGGTTGGTCCCCGTTGCGCAGGCTGCCTCCCGGCGACGACTGACAGCGGTGATGATGGGCGCCCGAAGGCGGGTCCGTCGGCTGATCCTGACGGGCGCAATGTCGCTCATCGTCGGCTGCTCGTCATCTTCCCCTTCGCCGTCGAATCCACCGGATGACCGGTCCACGACGACAGTCGTCCCGACCACACCACGAAGATCCGCGGCGCCGCTCGTGACCGCCCCCCCGACTCCGACGGGTGCCGGCGTCGAGGCTCCCCGAACCACCTCAGCAGTCGCGTCGACCGCCGACGCGGGTGCGGCTGGCGCGCCCACGGCAGGCGCCACCACGACCCTGCCGGGCGCTCCGGTGACGTTCGAGGATGCCTGGCGGCCGACCGTCGACGGGCTCCTCACGTTTTGCGGCAATGCCAACCGACGTTTCTACGGACGCGGACCGGTGCCGGTCTCGCCGAAGGTGGCGTGGTCGTACCCGAAGAGTGGAGCGATGTGCCGGACCTCGTCGGCCAAGGGAGTGACGAAGCAGTGGTGTGGTGCCGGGTGGACCGGCCAGCCGACCGTGCACGTCCGTGATGGTCGAACGTGGGTGGTCTTCAATGGCTACGACGGCGCGGTGCACTTCGTTGACGGGTCCACGGGCGAGGACATCCTCGAACCGTTCCGGACTGGCGACATCATCAAAGGCACCGTGACGATCGACCCGAACGGCTTCCCGCTCGTGTACTCCGGCAGTCGGGACAACTACTTCCGGGTCCTCGCCATCGACCGTGGCCCGAAGGCCGAAGAGCTGTGGCGCCTCGGTGCGGATGATGTTTCGCCGACGCTGTGGAACAACGACTGGGACGGCAGTGCGCTGGTCCTCGACGACTGGCTGCTTGAAGGCGGGGAGAACAGCCAGTTCCACGTGGTGAAGCTCGGCCGCACAACCGATGCGAACGGTCTCGTGCAGGTCGAGCCCAAGCTGGTGTTCAACACGCCGGGTTGGGATGACCAGCTCCGTGCCGATCTCGCCGGACAGTCGTTATCGGAGGTGTCGATCGAGAACTCCGTGGCCGTCGACGGTGACACGGCGTACTTCGGGAACTCCGGAGGTCTCATTCAGGGTTGGGACCTCGCGCCGCTGCGAACCGGGGGGACCCCGTCGCGCACCTTTCGCTACTGGGTTGGCGACGACACCGATGCCTCAGTGGTCATCGACGATGACGGAGCGCTGTATGTCGGCGTCGAGTTCGAACGCGGAAACGCCCGTAGCCGGGAGGTGGGCCAACTCGTGAAGCTTGACCCAACGCGACCCCACGATCCGTTGGTGTGGAGCTTCTTCGACGATGCACGTCGGCCGGGTGGGGTCTGGTCCACCGTTGCGCTCCACGAAGGCGTGGTGATCGTCACCACCGATGGCGGACGAGTCGTCGGACTCGATCAACGCAGCGGGGCCGTGTTGTGGGAACTCCGCCTTCCCGGCCCGCTGTGGTCGTCGCCCGTCGTGGTCGACGATGTCCTGGTGCAGGGCGATTGCGCGGGCGTCCTACACGGCTTCGATGTCTCCGACGCGAGGGCCGAGCCGCAACCGATCTGGCAGGTCGAGCTGGGTGGCTGCATCGAGGCGACTCCGGCCGTCTGGGACGGCGCGATCTACGTGGCGACCCGGGGCGGGCGATTCTTCGCCCTGCTCTGATCCGTTCTGCTGCGCGTTGAAGGAGTGTTCGGTCCTGAGGGTCGCTTCACCTTTCTCGGGCGTTCGCCGAGCCGCCAGGTTTCCGCTCAGGTTCGGGTCTGCACTTGTCGACACTGCTCAACATGGCCGCAGTTCCCGATCCGATCGAGGAGCGCATCAAAGATGCGATCCGCGAACGCGGGCTGGTGGACACCTGCCGCATGATGCGAGGAGGCTCGGCGAGCGCTTCCGTTACGGTTCCCTTGGTCGGAGGCTGGATTGCTCACTCGGCCGGGACCGACGCCACCATCATCGGGGCGTGGTCGGCCGTGATGTTCATCGTGTCGTTGGCGACCGTCGCCTGCTCCTCGCTTGCGTTGCGAGCACATCCGTGGTCCGACCCGAGGATCTGGATGCGACGAATGCACATCGCGTTGGGATGCTCAGGTGTCGCCACCGGTTTCGGAGTGCTCCTCGTTGATCCGTGGAAGGGCGGCCGGCTCGACCCGCTGTGGTCCGTTTCGCTGATGATGTTCTCCGCCATCCTGGCGGTGAACGTGCTCGTCGGATTCGGCCTTCGCTCGTCACTTCCCGTCTTCAGTGCACCGATCGTCATCGCTGCCATCGGGTCGTGTCTCCGGCTCGGTGGCCTCCTCGGCGGTGTGCTCGGATTCGGTTGCGTCGTGTACTGCGTCGTGATCCTCGGGACCAATCAAATAGCCGGCGACGCGTTCCGGCGCGCCACGGAACTGCGGGTCCGCAACGACCTCCTGGTTGCCGACCTCGAGGCGGCGAACGAACTGCTCGAGCGACGTGCCCACAGCGACGTGCTCACCGGCCTCTCGAATCGAGCCGGGCTGTGGAGCGAGCTCGAGCGGCGTAGGGATCATCCGGACGACACCACGGTGCTGTTCATCGACCTCGACGGGTTCAAACCGATCAACGACAGTTTCGGGCACACCGCTGGTGACGAGGTCCTCCGGATCGTCGCCAACCGTCTCACCCAGATCGTGCGGACCGGTGACATCGTTGCGCGTATGGGCGGCGACGAGTTCGTCATCGTCGCCCGCGGATTCGACGACAGCGACGCCGACGCCTTCGGTGAGCGGGTCCGGCGGTCGATCCAGGAGCCGATGTTCGTTCACGGCAACCTCATAGAGATCTCCGCGGCGATCGGCGTGGCGACCCACGTCCCCGAGCACACGATGCAGACGACGCTGGCCGAGGCCGACAAGCTGATGTATGCCATGAAACGGGCGCATCGCCAGTCGGTCTGAGCTCGGCTCCCTCGGAGCGGCGCTACCGTGTGCGTAGATGCGTGGAGTGGTGCAGCGAGTCGTTCGGGCGAGTGTCACCTCGGAAGGCGCGGAAGTCGGGGCTATCGGGGCCGGTATGTGTGTGCTGGTCGGCGTGACCCATACCGACACCGAGGCGCACTCCGCGAAGTTGGCCGCCAAGCTCTGGCACCTCCGCATCTTCGATGATGAGGCAGGCGTGATGAACCGCTCGGTAGCCGACACCACTCGAGCGCTGCTCGTCGTCAGCCAGTTCACCCTTTACGGCGACACCTCGGCCGGACGCCGTCCGAGTTGGATCAACGCAGCCCGACCCGATGTCGCTGAGCCCCTCGTCGATCGGGTGGTGACGGAACTCCGAGCGCTCGGCGCCACCGTGGAGACCGGCCGCTTCCGGACCAACATGCAGATAGCCCTCGTCAACGACGGACCGGTGACCGTCATCGTCGACGTCTGAGCGCGGCGCCCGCCCAGCGGACACGCAGCGGCTCAGGCGGACTGTATGGCCCGCCAGACCTTCTCGGCGGTGGTCGGCATGTCGATGTGGCGGACACCGAGGTGCGCGAGCGCGTCGACGACAGCGTTCTGGACGGCCGGTGTGGCGCCGACGGTGCCGGACTCGCCGATGCCCTTCGCCCCCAACTCGTTCACGTGGGTCGGTGTTTCCATCGACACCCGTTCGAAGCTCGGCAGTTCCGCCGTGGAGATGACGCCGTAGTCGGCGAAGTTGCCGGTGAGTGGGTTTGCGTCGGCGTCGAACACGACTTCTTCGAGAAGTGCCTGAGCGGCCCCTTGCGCCAGGCCGCCGTGCACCTGGCCGGCGACGAGGAGTGGGTTGAGGATCCGTCCGGCATCGTCGCAGGCGACCATCCGAAGGAGCGTGACCTTGCCGGTCTCGGCATCGACTTCGACGACTGCGACGTGGGCGCCGAAGGGGAACGTTCCCGCGCTCGCCTTGTAGTCGAGCGACACATCGAGCTTCGTCCCCTGCGCCGCCGAGGCGGCGGCGAGATCCGCCCAGGAGCGGCTCACGGCGGGAGTGCCCACCACATGGAACACGCCGCGCGAGGTGTCGAGCACCACGTCTTCGACGGGTGCCTCGAGAAGTGACGCCGCCAGTTCGCTGGCCTGGTTCACCACTTCGCCGGCGGCCGACCAGATCGCCGTGCCGGCGATCTGCAGCGAGCGCGATCCGCCGGTCATGCCGCCGCGGGCGACATCGTCGGTGTCGCCGTGTCGGATCTCGATGCGGTCGACCGGCACGCCCGTCTTCTCGGAGATGAGCATCGCCCAACTCGTCTCGTGGCCGGTGCCGTATGGCGTTGAACCCGTACGTGCGCGTACCTTTCCGTCATCGAGGATTTCAACGGCGGCGAACTCGGAGCCGCCTCCTCCGGCGGTGACCTCGACGTAGCAGGAGACGCCAATGCCGAGGAGCTTCGAGCTTCCGCTCTCCCGGCGAGCTCGCTGCTCGGCCCGTAGGTCGTCATAACCCGCCGCGGCCAGGACCCGATCCAGCGCGCCGGCATAGTCGCCGCAGTCGTAGGGAGCACCGGCCGAGGTCGTGATCGTCTCGGTGAACGGGGCACGGAGGTTGCGTCGGCGAACCTCGACCGGGTCGACGCCGATCTCGGCCGCGAGGATGTCGACCATCCGTTCGATGGCGGCCGCTGCCTCGGGTCGGCCGGCCCCGCGGAACGCCCCGACCGGGGTGGTGTTGGTGAGTACCGACCGGGACGAGAACTCGATGTCGTCGATGTCGTAGACACCCGGCTGCATCAACTGGGTCATGTGCGGCAGCACGCCGCCGTAACGAAGGTAGGCGCCACAGTCCTGCAGCACGGTGAGCTTGTAGGACTCGATGCGACCGTCGGCGCTCGCCCCGATCTCGGCGAACTGCACCTGGGCGCGGCCGTGGGCGAGGTTGGCCATGTCGTCGGTCCGCGACGACACCCACCGGACGGGGCGGCCGGCGATCTTCGCGAGGCGGGGGAGCAGGACGTCCTCGGGCGAAGGCGTGGCCTTCGCGCCGAATCCGCCTCCGACGTCGGGGGTGATGACGCGCACGTCGCCATTCGGGATCTTGTGGGCGGCGGCGAGGAAGTCTCGGAACGGGTGCGAGCCCTGACCGCTGGTCCAGTGGTGCAGTCGCCCCGCGGCGTCAAAGGCCGAGGCCGCCGTGCGGGGCTCGATCGGCGACGGCGCGACCCGGGAGTTCACCACGCGTTGGCGGATCACCACCGGGCTGGCCGAGGGATCGACCGAACGCAGAGGTTTGATGCTGAGGGCGATGTTCGAGCCGTGGTCGGGATGGATGAGCGTCGGTGAATCCACCGCGTCCTCGACCGAGACCAGCACCGGCAGCGGTTCGTAGTCGACGACGACCATCTCGGCGGCGTCGGGGCCCTGGCCCCGGAGTTCGGTGAGGATCACCGCGATCGGTTCCCCGACGTAGCGAACCGTGTCTCCTGCCAGCCAGGGTCGGGCAAGCGTGCCGGGCGACCCTGGGAAGTCACCGGGGTAGCTCCCGAGGTCGGCGATGTCAGCCGCCGTCACGACGGCGACAACACCGGGCATCGCGAGCGCCTCGCTCGCGTCGACGGCGATTTTCGCGTGCGCCATCGTCGCCCGCACATAGTGGACGTGCAGCGCGCCGTCGAGCAGCGGATCGCGGATGTCGTCGACGTAGGTGCCTCCGACGGTCAGCATCCGAGGGTCCTCGACCCGGCGGACCGAGGTACCGAGGATGGATGTGCCGGAGAACGATGGGGTGGCGAGATCAGTCATCGGGGCGAAGGTTACCGCCCGCGCTCGCTGATGGTGCTTCGCCCGGTTGGGACTGCTGGGGAGACTGTGCCGCGAAGCTCTTGGGCAACGTCGGCGTCCTCAGTCCGGACGGGAGGGTTCCCCGCTGCGGTAGTGGCGCCGGCAGAGCAGCTCATAGGTGACCACGTCGCCGAACAGGGGCTCGGCGGGCGCGTCGGTGGTGTCGCCGACGACGACCACGTCACCCTCGTACACGAGCTGGCCGTTCACCAGCCGGGCATTGTGCGTCGCCCGTTCGCCGCACCAGCAGCGGGCCTCGACGTGGAGCTGCACCCGCTCGTCGGCGATCTCGAGGAGACGCTCCGTGCCCGGAAACAGGCGGCCTCGGAAGTCCGTTATCAGCCCGAAGGTGTACACATCGGCGTGGAGCACATCGACCACCAACGCAAGCTGGTCCGCTTGGTCTCGCGAGTAGAACTGGGCCTCGTCGCAGACGAGGTAGTCGATGCCGCTGTGGGTGCTGGCGAAGCGCGAGGCCATGGCGAAGAGGTCGAGGTCGTCGGTGACCTGAACCGCCTGCTCGGAAAGGCCAAGGCGACTCGAAACGAACGCGCCCTCGCGATCGAGCTTCGACAGGAGGAGCCCCTTCTTGTGGCGGCGGCTCAGATTGTGATGGATCTGCAGCGCCAGGGTGCTCTTCCCCGAGCCCATGGTTCCGAACGAGAATCGAAGCAGTGCCACAGGCCGAGAACCGTAGTGCGCTCCCGGTTGGGAGAGAGGTTGCCCCCAGATATGGGGGCAAAACACCTCCCAACGCCGTTGGGAGGTGTTTTGCCGCATCGCGCCGCGAACGGTGGCCAGCCCGTGCGCGAACGTCGCTCGTCGCCGATAGAGTTCGCGTTCCAATTCCTCGTGGGCGGAACTCGCGGAGTGACCGGAGCGACCGCGCGTCTCCTATGACGCTGAGCCGGATGACGATTCACCAGCGCACCCATTCCCTTTTCGTTCAGCCGTGGAGGACCTATGAAGTGGTTCCTGATTCAGTCGTTCTTTCTTGCGCTCGCCGCCTTCGGTCTCGGTGCGCTGTTCCACCGGGTGCTGTGGAGAAAGTCGACCGGGCTCGATTCACCGTCTTCGGGCAGCGTCAAAGGGCTCGCCGCGGCCGGCGATGGCCAACCCCACAACGACAACGGTGGCGCGGTGGCGGCGCGGGTCGCCGAGCTCGCGGCACTTCGTGCCCAGCACGACAAGGTCGTGGCCGAGCGTGACGCCAGGATCAAGGAATACGCAGCGTTGTCCTTCGAGCACTCTGCGGCGAAAACCGTCCTCGCCGATCGCGACGAGTCCGTCACTGTCTTACGGGCACAGCTCGACGAGTCCGTCACGGCATCAGCTGCCGCCTCGTCGGAGGCGCAGGGTCTGCTCGGACGAGTCGAGGGCCATCAGGCGACCATTGCGGAACTCCAGAACAAACTCGCGGCGGCCGATGCCGACAACGACGCTGCCCTGGCCACGCTGCGCACCGACTACGACGGCCGTATCGCCGCGCTCACTTCGGAACGAGACACTGCGTTCGCCGAGCTCCGTGCCGATTGCGAGGCACGTCTCGCCTCCCAGAGCGCTGAGCATGACGCCGCCTTCGTCGGTCTTCTGGCCGAGCACGACCGAGCGTTGCAAGACGCCCACGGTGACCGTGATCGGGCTCTCTCGGGTTTGCGGAGCGACCATGAGAAAGCACTCGCCGAACTCCGCCGACGCGCGGAGTCGGCCGAGAGCAACCTGAGCAGGCTGGCCGCCGAACACGAGGGATGTGCGGCGGGGGCGGATCGACTGCGCGAGGAACTCGGCGCCAAACACACTGAGTTGCAGGGTCTCGTGTCCAACCTTGAAGCGACGAAGCTCCGCGTAGTCGACGACCTCGAGGCGATCGAGGGCATCGGACCTGCGATGGCCAAGGCGCTCAACGCCGACGGCATCCGAACCTATGAGGCGCTCGCCGGCGCAGACGAATCGCGGTTGCGCGCCGCAATCGAAAAGGCAGGTCAGCGATTCGCGCCCTCGATTCCGACGTGGTCGAGGCAGGCCGCGTATCTCGCCGCCGGTGATCACGACGGTTTCGACGCCTACACGGGGTACCTGATCGCCGGAGTCGACCCCGCCGGATTGACCGCCGAAGCCGGCAACGACGGTCATTCCGGTTCGGGCGAAGTCCAGAGTCTTGCGGCCGGAGTGGTCGACCCGGGCAGCGACGAGGCCTTTGAAGAAGATGAAATCCGAGCCGACGACCTTTCTCGGATCGAAGGTATCGGCCCGAAGATCAGCGAGATCTTGATGGGCGGCGGGATTCGGACGTTTCGGCGGTTAGCGGCCATGCCGGAGGAGAGCGTCCGTTCGATCGTGAACGCGGGCGGGGTCTCGTTCATCCCGAGTGTTGGCACCTGGGCCGGCCAGGCAGCGTTGCTCAGGGACGGCGATGAGGCCGGATTTCAGACGTTGGTCGATCGACTCGTGGCCGGTCGCGACGAGGCCCGGTGACCGGCGTGGTCGACAAGGTGCCCGGGGCCGGTGCAACGTCGTGGGAACGCCGCAAGGCATGGCCGCTTCTCCTGGGGAGTGCGGTGACCCTCGGCGGAATGGCCGCGCTCAACTACTCCTGGGCCAATCCTGATGGACGTCTGACTACCAAAGCCGAGGACGCGCTCTCGGAGAGGTTCCCCGACGCCAAGGTCCGGGTGCATGGTCGCGACGCGATCATCACGGGGCTGGCGCCCGGTGCCGACATCGATGCCGCCCATGATCTTGTCCGCCGCATCGAAGGCGTCCGCAATGTGAGGCAGGACACGGCGGCGGATGGTGAAACAGTTGCTGACGACTTGGCCGACAGCATTGCCGAGGACTCGAATGCGGACGCGACGGTGGCCGTTGCTGCGGTCGATTCGGCGGTTGCAAGTGGAGCCACGGAGGCCGGCGTCGCCACGACTGCCGTACCGACGACTGCTACCCCGGCCACGACGACGGCAACAACGGCGCCCGCGGGAGTTCCGACGACGGCCGCGACGGCCGCACCGGTGACCACGGCTCCCGCAGTCACGCCGACGACGGTTGCGGCCGCCCCGGCGGAGTCCCGTGACGATGCCATACCGGAGACGGCGCCACCGATGAAGATCCTCTTCGACTCCGTGAGCTCGGAGTTGACGGGTGAGTCGAAGACGGCGGTCGACGAGCTGGTCGCGTACCTCGAGGCGAATCCCGACGTGAGGATCAAGGTCGTCGGACACGCCGACGGCTGGGGGACGCGCCTGACCAATCTCGCCGTCAGCCGAGCCCGTGCAGGCTCGGTGGTCTCCGCCCTGGTCTCGGGAGGCGTCGGCCGCGATCGCATCTCTGCCTTCGCCCACGGCGACCGGCTCCCCGCGGCGTCGAACGCCACCGCACAGGGACGCGCGGCCAACCGCCGCGTCGAGATCGTGTTCTTCGGAGCGGAAGGAACCGGCGACCGAGAAGTTGCGTTCACCGGCTGACAGCGTTGGGAGAAATATTGCCCCTCCGTTCTTCCGATGCCGCGGTTCGACGGGTCGCACGTGCGGTCAAACACCTCCAAGCAGCGTTCGGAGGTGTTTGGCCCCCATATCTGGGGGCAACCTCTCTCCCGCGAGGCCACCACGGCGCGCCGGGCGGACCGATGAAGAAGTGCCCACCATCGCCCTCGAAGAGCACCTCGCCGCCGCTGTCGTGGAGGAACGGCTTGGTGAACTCCACGTACCGCCGGTACGCCTCGGCCCCGGACACCGGCGATTCCGGATCGAGTTCCGGGCTCGCCGAGTAGTCCGCCACCTTTCGGAACCGCACGAGGTTGAGCGTGACGATAGGTCCGGCGATGCCGCGCCGGAACAGCGCCGACCCGGATTCCTGGGTCGGCTCGAAGTAGGGCTCCGACGCCGCTAGGCCTTCACGAGGTGAACAGCCACCAGGCGGTCGTCGTCGCCGACCGCAGTGGCCACGGATTCGTCGACGGAGCCGACGACGACAGAGAACGACGTGGCCAACACCTCGCCGACGATCAGCGATTCATGGGTGCGGAGCGCACCTGCGAGAACAGGGTCGGACGTGGTGAGGGTGAGCGCGATGCGATCGCTGATGTGGAGCCCGCCGTCCTTGCGTGCCTGCTGTATGACCCGTACTGCGTCGCGGGCGAGTCCCTCGGCGACGAGCTCTTCAGTGAGGTCGGTGTCGAGCACGACGACCCCGGAGTTGCGCGGTAGCGCGGCCGAACGGTCGGGGTCGGCGGCAACGAGCTTGAGGGAGTATTCCCCTTCCTGGAGCTCGACGCCGGCCGCGGTCACCACCCCGGTGGACGGGTCCTGCCTCCACTCACCCTTCTTCACCGCGCCGATGACCTGCTGGACGGCCTTGCCGATGCGCGGCCCGAGAGCCCCTGGCACGACCTGGAGCTCGAACCGGCCGGCCGCGGCGAGGTCGCCGGAGAGCACGACCGACTTCACGTTCAGCTCGTCGGCGATGATCGACTCGAAGGGGCTCAGCACCTGGGCGTCATCGGCGGCAACCGTGAGCGACGCCAACGGTTGACGGACGCGGCGGCCGGACGACTTGCGGACCGCCGACGCCGCGCTGCACACATCGCGCACCCGGTCCATCGCGGAGACATGGGCCTCGTCGACGCCGATGTCGTCGCCGCTCGGCCAGTCGGTGAGATGGATGGAGCCGTTGCCGACGAGTCCTTCCCACACTGCTTCGGTGGTGAGCGGCAGGAGCGGGGCGGCGACCTGGCACAGCGTCACGAGCACGGTCCACAGAACGTCGAACGCTTCCGGGTCGCCGTCCCAAAATCGCTCACGTGATCTGCGCACATACCAATTGGTGAGTGCGTCGAGGAACGTGCGGATCGACGCGCAGGCACCGAAGAGGTCGTAGGCCTCGTACTGCGCGGTGCCGTCCCGAACGAGAACTCCGAGCTTGCCGAGGACGTACTGGTCGAGCGGGTCGCTCGATGTCGTGCGCCGCGATGCCGTATGTGCACTGGCGTTCGCGTACATCGTGAAGAACGAATACGTGTTCCAGATCGGGAGTACGACCTGGCGGACGGCGTCGCGGATACCGGTCTCGGTGACGGCGAAGTCACCGCCGCGCAGCACCGGGGAGGACATGAGGTACCAGCGCATGGCGTCCGAGCCGTAGGAATCGAACACGTGGTACACGTCGGGGTAGTTCTTGAGACTCTTCGACATCTTCGCCCCGTCGCTGCCGAGCACGATGCCGTGGGCGACGCACGTGTCGAATGCAGGTCGGTCGAACAGCGCGGTGGCAAGCACGTGCAGGGTGTAGAACCAGCCGCGCGTCTGGCCGATGTACTCGACGATGAAGTCACCGGGATAGTGGTGCTCGAACCAGTCCTTGTTCTCGAACGGATAGTGCACCTGGGCGAACGGCATCGACCCGGACTCGAACCAGCAGTCGAGCACCTCGGGGACTCGGCGCATCATCGACGCACCTGAAGGGTCGTCGGGGTTCGGGCGGACGAGATCGTCGATGTAGGGGCGGTGCAGGTCGGTCGGGCGTACGCCGAAGTCGCGCTCGATGTCGTCGAGCGAGCCGTACACATCGAGGCGCGGGTAGGTCGGATCGTCGGACTTCCACACCGGTATCGGTGAGCCCCAGAACCGGTTGCGGGAGATGCCCCAGTCGCGGGCGTTGGCGAGCCAATTGCCGAACACGCCGTCGCGCACATGCTCGGGCACCCACGTGATCTGCTGGTTGAGCTCGACCATGCGGTCGCGGAACTTCGTGACCTCGACGAACCAGCTCGACAGCGCGCGATAGATCAGTGGCGCGTTGCAACGCCAGCAGTGCGGGACGGAGTGGTCGTACGAGTCATGGCGGACAAGACGGCCGTGGCCGCGCAGGTCTTTGATGATGACGGAGTTGGCGTCGTGCACGAGTTGTCCCTCGTAGGTCGGAACCTCCGACGTGAAGCGGCCGCTCGGGCCTACCGGGTTGACGACCTCGATGCCGAGCGCGTCCGTGACCACCTTGTCCTCCTCACCGAATGCCGGGGCGATGTGGACGATGCCGGTGCCGTCTTCGGTGGTCACGTAGTCAGCCGCCGCTACCTGGAACGCGTTGGTATGTGTGCTGAAGAAGTCGTAGAGCGGACGGTAATGGCGACCAACGAGGTCCGAACCCGTGACTGTTCCCATTGGGGTCGCGCTGCTCAGCTCCTTCGCATACGCCTCGACGCGTGCTGTGGCGAGGATGTAGGTCTTCCCGTCGGAAGCGTCGAGCATCTTCGCGTATTCGATCTCCGGTCCAACCGCGCACGCAAGGTTCGACGGGAGCGTCCACGGCGTGGTCGTCCAGGCGAGGAGCACCTCGCCGGTGTCGTGGCCGGTGTCGTCGACGAGCGGAAACGTGACGGTGACCGCCGGGTCCTGGCGGTTCTTGTAGACGTCGTCCATCTTCAGCTCGGTGTTGCTGAGCGGAGTCTCGCAGCGCCAGCAGTAGGGCATGACCTTGTAGCCCTCATAGATGAGGCCCTTGTCGTGGAGCGTCTTGAACGCCCACATGACCGACTCCATGTAGGGCAGGTCGAGGGTCTTGTAGTCGTTGGCGAAGTCGACCCAGCGGGCGGCGCGGTTGATGTACGCCTCCCACTCGTGGGTGTAGCGCAGCACGCTCGTGCGGCACGCGTCGTTGAACCGATCGATACCGAAGGCCTTGATCTCGTTGTGGCCGCTGACGCCGAGCTCGTTCTCGGCGTGCACTTCGGCGGGCATGCCGTGGGTGTCCCAGCCGAAGCGGCGCTCGACCCGCCGGCCTCGCATCGTGCGGTAGCGGGGGATGACGTCCTTGACGTAACTCGTCAGAAGGTGGCCGTAGTGGGGGAGGCCGTTGGCAAATGGCGGTCCGTCGTAGAACACGTACTCGTTGGCGCCGTCGGTGCCGGCCGCGCGTTGCTCGACCGACCGCTCGAAGGTCTTGTCGTCCTGCCACTGCGCGATGATCCGCTCTTCGAGCTTGGGGAACGACGGCGACGGGTCGACCGTCGGGTACGGCGTGGCTGGTTTGGTGGTGTCACTCATGGTCGTCCTCGTTCGGTCTCGTGTTGCTGACCGGGGACGACGGATGCGCCTCTCGACGCACACACCGCGGTACCACCCCGCTTGCCCGCACCCGTTTGGGCGAGGCCGCTTCGTTTGGGCACTGACGCGGGCCCGTGGTTGCGTCCGGTTCTAGTGAGCCTGCCGGGGCGGGCCGTTCTTCCGGCGACTCCGGGGTGATG
>JANPDB010000415.1:0-2473 GCA_031431255.1 Acidimicrobiia bacterium
ACGTTTGCGATCATGTTCAATCAGCGGACGAACCCGCTCTATGTCGATCTGCACGCGATTCTGGCGAGTGGCGACCTCGGTGCGCTCCGCCATACGAGTTGGATCATCACCACGTGGTGGCGTCCGCAGGCGTACTACGACCAGAGTGCGTGGCGGGCGACGTGGGGCGGCGAAGGCGGCGGCGTTCTCGTGAACCAGGCTCCGCATCAACTCGATCTGTGGCAGTGGCTGTGCGGGGTGCCGACGAGCGTGTTCGCGAAGGCCGGCTACGGATTCCGGCGGGACATCGCCGTCGAGGACGAAGTGAACGTCCTCGCCGATTTCGGGTACGGCGCGACCGGTTCGTTCATCACCTGTACGAACGACGTCATCGGCACCGACCGTCTGGAGATCCTGTGCGACCGCGGCAAGGTGGTCGTGGAGAACTCCTCGACCGTCACGGTCACCCGCCTCGTCGACTCCGAACGCGAGCTCAGCGCGTCGATGACCGCCGCTGATGTTGCCGACCTCTTCCGCGGCAAGGCGGACACCGCCCGGTGGATGTCGTCTGAGAGCCGGACCTACGAGTCGGCGTGGGGCAAGCAGCACTCCGACGTCCTTCGCAATTTCGCCGCCAACATCCTCGACGGCACACCGCTCATCGCCCCCGGCGCCGACGGTGTCCATGGTGTGCGGCTGGCCAACGCGATCCACCTGTCGAGCTGGACGGGCGAGGAAGTGACGCTGGCGACGATGGACGAGACCAGGTACCTGCGCGAGCTGAACCGGCGCATCACGGAGGAGGGCAAGTTTGCGGAGCGACCCCAGCCGAAGATTCGTCGACCAGAGAACCCGACCGAAGTTGGAGGTCACTGAGCTTCCCAGTCCGGCACGTGCCGGTTCACCTTCACCGATCCGTCAGGAACGGCACGAAGCGAGACCCATCAGAGACGTTGAACGAAACGAGCCAGGGCCGCTCGCCCGCCTGGCGCACTTGTCAGTCCGCGAACTCCTCGGTGTCGATGGTCTGCTGGGCCGCACGGCTGTAGCGCGGTCCGGCAACGGTCCTCCGGTTGATGAGCGCGTCTAGCTGTTCGCACAACGCACCCGACGGTCGCCAGTCCGAGCGGGCGATGTTCTCCTCGAGGTGATCGATGCTCGACGTTCCAGGTATCGCCACAAGGTGATCGCCCTGGGCGAGCACCCAACCCAGAGACAGCTGCGCTGGTGTGACCCCGGCGCTCTTGGCGAGGGCGTTGAAGGCATCGACGAGGGCGATGTTTGTCTCCCAGTTCTCACGAACGAATCGAGGCATGGTCTTGCGGATGTCGCTGTCGAGGAGTCTCTCTGGGTCGCGCACGCCGTTGCTCAGCATTCCTCGGGCAACCGGAGAGAACGCGACAACGGTTATGCCCAGTTCTCGGCAGGTGTCGAGAACGCCGATCTCCGGGTTGCGGGTGGCCGGCGAGTACTCGGTCTGCACTGCGGTGATCGGATGCACCGCATGCGCGGCCCGGATCGTGGATGCCGACATCTCCGAGAGGCCGATGCCGCCGATCTTGCCCGCTGCGACGAGTTCGGCCAGGGCCTCGACCGACTCCTCGATCGGGACGGCGAAGTCGCGGCGATGGAGGTAGTAGAGGTCGATGTGGTCGGTCTGGAGCTGGCGCAGACTCTCTTCGCACGCCTCCTGAATGACCTCGGGTCGGCAATCGATGCGCCGACCCTTCCCTTCGACGAAAATACCGGTCTTCGAGGCGAGGAAGAACTCCGAACGGCGATCGCGCAGGGTGTTGCCGATCAACTCCTCGTTGGCCCCAAGGCCGTAGATGCGGGCGGTGTCAAGGTGGTTGTAGCCGATGTCGAGGGCGCGGTGCAGAAGTTTGGCGCCCTCTTCTGCCGCTGGGGGTTCCCCGTAGGCCCAGCTGAGCGACATGCACCCGAGGCCGACGGGGTTGACCGGGCGGCCGTTGATGGAACGCATTGCGAGTGAGGAGGACGGTTGCACACAACGACCGTACGCGATGTCGGGTCGAAGTCCGAAGTCGGGCTGGGGGAGAGTGCACGTGTTGATCACGCGGGAGTGCCCCGTGGGACACTGGCATCCATGACCCCGTACGAAGCCATCATCACGAAGCGCGACCTCCGCTCCTACACCGATGCACCCATCCCCGACGACGTGATGCACCGGATCCTGCAGGCGGGCCGGATGGCCGGCAGCGCGAAGAACATGGAGGCGAACCGGCTCATCGTCGTCACCGACCAAGCGGTGAAGGACGCCCTCGCCGTGTCGGGTGACTTCGCTTCCTGGATTGGATCCTCCGCGGCGATCGTCGGCTTCGCCGCGCCGGCAGACCAGATGCGTCTCTTCGACGTCGGCCGTCAGGCGCAGAACATGATGATCGCTGCCCATGCCGAAGGTGTGGGCTCGTGTCCGATCACGTTGAACCACGCCGACCGGACCCGTGCGGCGGTCGGATTGCCCGACGATTGG
>JANPDB010000416.1:0-5567 GCA_031431255.1 Acidimicrobiia bacterium
CAACCCCTCGGACGGATGATCGGATCTGACTTGGTCGTCGATCACGATCACCGCCCGAGGCGGCCAACACGCGGATATCAAAAACCCAGCGCGAGGACTTTCAGCTGGCCACTACCGAGGACTATGACATGGCCATGGACACGTGCGCCACCTTCCCGCGGTCGGCGAACAAGGCAATGCAGGCCGTCGCCATGGTCGGCGCAGGACTCGACCTTCCACCGGCTCTCCTAGCGCTGGCGGCCGCGAGCCACTCCGGCGAGGCGATGCATCTCGACGGGGTCCGCGCGATCCTCTCGTCGTGTGGGTTACCCGAAGATGCGTTGGGGAATGCCAACGGCCTGCCGCTCGGCCGGGATGCTCTGCGCGCTTGGTACCGCGAAGGGAGGCGCTCAGAGCGGATCGCCCACAACTGCTCGGGAAAGCACTCGGCGATGCTCGCCACGTGCATCGTCATGGGATGGCCGATCGATGGCTACCTCGCCATCGACCATCCGCTTCAGGCCTTGATCACCGAGGTCATCGAGGAATTGGCCGAGGAGTCGTGCGATGGCATCGGCATCGACGGGTGCGGAGCGCCAACGCACCGCCTTTCGCTCGTTGGGCTCGCTCGCGCTTATCGCACGATGGCTTTGGCGGACGACCAAACCCCGGCGGGCCTGGTCCGAACGGCGATGCTCGCCCACCCGGAGATGGTCGGCGGCAGTGATCGCGACGTCTCCATGCTCATGCGAGCCACTCCGGGCCTGCTGACCAAGGACGGTGCGGAGGGCGTGATCGTCGGAGCGACGATCACCGGATGGGCGTGCGCAGTGAAACTGGCCGACGGAGCCGGGCGCGGTCGTGTTCCGGTTCTCATCACGCAGTTGGGGGCTGCGGGTGTCGACATGTCGACCGCCATTGCGTTGGGACTTCATCGAGAACCCGCCCTCGGCGGTTCAGCCGTCGTCGGCGAGGTGAGAGCGACGATCGCGGATTAGCAAGCGCGCGTAGGAATGGAGTTGCGTCGGGATCACCGGTGGGCTTGGATGAGGCCACGACCGTCCAAGTGCAAACGAAGCTGATCGAACGGCGGCTCTCCCCCTCGATCGGTTCGGAGATCCACGGAGTCGATCTCCGCAACGACCTCCTGGAAGAGACGATTGCTGAGATCAGGCAAATCCTCCTTGAACGAAAGGTCGTCTTCTTCCGCGACCAGGACATCACCCGGGCCCAGCACATCGCGTTCGCTCGCCGCTTCGGTGAGCTCGAAATCCCCACTCGATCTCGTTCTGGGACAACCGCGGGAGTCAGCACTACGCCGCGTCGGACTACTTTGCGGAGGTCCGCGAGATGGAGCGGGTTACGATCGCCGGCGACCGACCGTTCTTCGACCCGCTGGTCTGAGTCTTCACGCCGACCCCTCGGGTCGGGCGCGCTTTACTCGCCGGACGCTCGCTGGTACGCGTATTCGTAGCGAACCGGCCCCACGCCGATGACCTCGGCGGCGGGCTGACCGGCCTTCAGGCGAAGAAGCGCAACGACGTAGAGTGCGAGCATGGCGCTCGACACGCCCGACAACACCAGCAGCATGCGGAGACCGGGCACCATCCCGAGCAGCAGGGACCCGAAGGCCACGCCGGAGAGCGTCGCCAGCAGTTCACGACGACGCTTGCGGGTGCGTCGGGCAGCGGGGCTCAACCGAACGCGTGGCGTCGGGACGGCCGCCTGGCGACGGGCGGAACGGGCTCTCGACACGACGGAGGCCAGTCCGAGTCCGGGCATGGCCGCGCGAGAACCACGTCGCGCCGAACGGCTGCGAGGTGAACGAACGGTGAGACCTCGCTGGGCGAGGCTCCTCACGAGGCCGGGGCCGAGTGCGCACACCCAGGCAACTCCCAGCACGATAAACATCACATTCCTCACCGCGTGCCGAACGTCCTTTCGTATCGTGGCGGACCGATGCAGGGCCGCTCGCCTTCTCAGGTGTCGTGCGTTGAAGCGGCAAGATCCTAGGGGATCCGCTGGTCGACAGCAAGCGGAGTGCTAACTGTTGCAAGCATTTGCTTGCTGACTTTCGTCACACCGGTCCCTGGACGCGCCCCTTAAGGAGAGTTCGGCAGGCTCGGATCGACAGCGGCGATGCCGATTAAACGTCGGCCGGCGCCGGCCGAGTCGGGTCAGTCGGTCGGAGCGGTCGGCGGCCGCCGGTAGACGCCCGAGCGGCCGCCCGTCTTCTCCCACAGGGTGAGTTCACCGATGACCATCGAGCGGTCGACCGACTTGCACATGTCGTAGATCGTGAGACCGGCGACAGCACACGCCGTCATCGCCTCCATCTCCACGCCGGTGCGGTCGAAGGTATCGACGTGGGCTTCGATCTCCACGAAATCCTCGCCCAACTCGAAGTTCACCAGCACAGACCCCACCAGCAGGGGATGGCACAGCGGGATCAGGTGCGCCGTCTGCTTCGCCGCTTGGATACCGGCGATCCGGGCAACAGCGAGCACATCACCCTTGCTCATCGCATTCGAAACGATCTTGTTCACCGTTTCCGCCTCCATCGAGACCTTGCACTTCGCAACGGCGCGCCGGTGCGTCGGATCCTTCGGCGTCACATCGACCATCCGGGCGCGGCCGAGCGGATCGATGTGCGTCAGGTTGCGGTTCGGCATGAGTCGATCCTACGGCCGCGACCCAGGCTTGCCGGGGAATCCGGTCTCGAACGAGGTGCTCAGCCCCCTATTTGGCTCATCGACCGCTTCGGCCGGATGAAGTTCACATTGCCGATGAGATGGCCGGCCCATTTCGCACCGACGGCGCGCTGGATCTCGGCGGCAAGATCGTCGTCGGAACCACCGTTGCGCATGATCGCCCGGAGATCGAACTCGTCGGTAGCGAACAGACACGTACGGAACTGACCTTCCGCGGTAATGCGCACGCGGTCGCAATCGCCACAGAACGGCTCGGTAACGCTGGCGATCACGCCTACGTCGCCGATCCCGTCGACGTAGTTCCACCGCGCCGCGGGCTCGGACCCGTGGTTCGCCCGGACGAGGGGAAACACCTCGTTGATCCGCTCGATGACCTCGGAGCTCGGCACCACCTTGTCCCGCGACCACTGATCGTCGGCGTCGAGCGGCATGAACTCGATGAACCGGACACCAACGCCCTGCTCTCGTCCGAAGCGGGCGAAGTCGACGATTTCGTCGTCGTTCTCGCCCCGCATCGTCACCACATTGATCTTGATGGGGTCGAAGCCGGCGTCCTTCGCCGCCTGGATTCCATCGAGCACCTTCGGCAGTTCATCTCGACGGGTCATCAGGAAGAAACGATCGCGGTCGAGCGAGTCACAGCTGATGTTCACCCGGCGCAGGCCGGCCGCCTTGAGGTCGTCGGCGACCAATCGGAGCGTGGCGCCGTTGGTAGTCATGGCGAGGTCGACGCCAAGCTGGGCGAGGCGCTGGACGAGGACCGGCAGGTGGGCACGGACCGTCGGCTCACCACCCGTCAGCCGGATACCGCGAACGCCGAAGCGTTTCACGAAGACGCTGGCCACGCGCTCGATCTCTTCGAAGGTGAGCACTTCGCTCCGAGGCAGCCACGTCATCCCTTCAGCGGGCATGCAATAGGTACAGCGGAAGTTGCACCGATCCGTGACGGAGATGCGGAGATCGGCGACGCGTCGGCCAAAACTGTCTACCAGCGGGGTCGGCTCGGATACCGGTCGCGTGCTCACCACTCCAACGTACCCGCACCCGCGCCGTTGCGCCACCCATCCGTCCAAAAGATGGACCCACGTGGTTTGCCGACCCACTGCGGCAAAACACCTCCCAGCGGCGTTCGGAGGTGTTTTGCCCCCATAAATGGGGGCAACCTCTCTCCCAGTGGACGGGTCGCTCGTGTTGCGAGCAGTCGAGCGGAGCGAGCGGCGCAGCGCCGGACAAGCAGAGGGGCAACCTCTCTACCCGTGGGCTACAGCAGGAGGATTTCGACCTCGGCGCCTTCGGAGATAGTGGGGCCGTTGGGGAGGACGGCGAGGGCGTTGGCATCGGCCATGGCCCGGAGCAGGTTGCTGGCCTGACCGCCGGAGGAACGCACGTGGAGGCGCCCGTCGGGGCCGAACTCGGCCCGGACCCGGGCGAAGTGGGTCTTGCCGTCCGGGTGGCGGCGGAGGTCTTCGTCGACCACGGCGAGGACCGGCACGTGCGATTGCGCTCCCTCGGAGTGACCGAGCATGCGGCGAAGCGCCGGACGGGCGAAGAGTTCGAAGCTCACCATGCACGACACCGGGTTCCCGGGCAGGCCGAAGACCGGCATCCCCCGGATCACCCCGAACGCCAACGGCTTGGCCGGCTTGATGGCGATCTGCATCCACCGCATCGGCGTCCCCTGCTCGACCGACAGGCGATCGAGGACGACCTTCACGAAGTCGAAGTCGCCCATGCTGACCCCGCCGCTGGTGACCAGCGCGTCGCAAGAGTCGACTGCAGCAAGGACCTTGGACTCGATCTCCGACGCGTCGTCACGGGCGAGGCCGAGGTCGACGGCGTCGAGACCCAGACGACGGACAAGGCCGAGCAGCGTGTGGCGGTTGGAGTCGCGGATCTGTCCGATTCGCAGTGGCGTAGGCGCGGCGATCAGCTCGTCACCCGTCGACAGCACGCCCACTCGGAGACGCCGGCGGCTCCGCACCGTGACCGCTCCGATCGATGCGAGGACGCCGAGGTGGCCCGGCGTGAGCTCGGTCCCGGCGCCGAAGAGGGCCACACCGGGCCCGACGTCCTCCCCCGCCGGCCGGACGCAGTCGCCGGCCCCGGCCGCAGACATGATCCGGATGGTCGTGGCCTCCGGGTCGGAGCGGACGACGTTCTCGATCGGGACGACGGCGTCGGCGCCTTCGGGCATCGCCGCGCCCGTCATGATCCGCACGGCGGTGCCGGGCCGCACGGTGATGTTCGGTTCTGCCCCGGCCGGGATGGTGCCGATCACCGCCAGGTCGACCGGGGCCGCCGCGGTGTCGGCCGAACGAACGGCGTACCCGTCCATCGCCGTGTTGGCGAACGGCGGCACCGCTTCGAGCGACGTGACCGGCTCAGCGAGGACGCAGCCGAGCGCATCGGCGAGCGGCAGATCGACGACCGGCCGAGGACCGCAGTGCCCGACGACCCAGTTGCGGGCCTCGTCGGAGGAGAGCAATGCCATGCGCGCGTACTTACTTCGACGACGCTGCGTCGCGTGCCGCCAGCAGCGCGCGCAGATACGTCTCGAACTCGGGACCGAGGTCGTCTCTCATCAAGGCGAACTCGACGGTTGCCTTGAGGAAGTCGGGCTTGTTGCCAACGTCGTAGCGGCCGTGCTCGAACACGACGCCGAGGATCGGTTCGTCCGCCAGCAGCAGCGTCATGGCGTCGGTGATCTGGATCTCGTTGCCCCGGCCGGGCGGTGTGGCGGCGATCTTCGCGAAGATCGTCGGGGTGAATAGGTAGCGGCCCATGATCGCCAGGTCGCTCGGCGCCGAGTCGAACGGTGGCTTCTCGACCAGTTCGGTGATGCGGGCGAAGCCATCGTCGGTGTAGCCGTCGATGGCG
>JANPDB010000417.1:0-11472 GCA_031431255.1 Acidimicrobiia bacterium
CCCTTCGCGTCAAGGGACTCGTCACGATGCAAGGCGGCAAGGGACAACCGTCGACGTACCGCCGAACAACCGTTGGTCCCGATCTCTGAAGGCGCCAGGGGCGCAGTTCAACCGCAGTGACACGGAATCTCCGCCTTCCGCCGCGGCCCATGCTCGCAGCTCGCCTAAGTCGGCGCGTCTCGCCTATTGCAGAGGCGCGGCGGCCGTGAAGAACTCGCTGAGGTTGGCTGCGAAGGCGGGATCGTCGAGCGCCGTGAAGTGATCTCCGCTCGTCCACACCATTTGCGCGCCAGGAATGACGTCGGTCAGACGTTCAACTCCCACCATGATGTAGTCGTCCTTTCCGCCGATGACCAACGTAGGGACGCGAATAAGCGGCACTGCCTCGCCCGACGACTGCCAGTCCGGTCCGTTGATGCCTTCAAAGCAGGCCGCCAGCGCCATCCGATCCGAGCCCGTTGCATCTGCGAACCGACGAAACCCTCGGGCCAGCTTGTCCGGCACCTCCTTGGGATCGTCGGATCGCAACGCCGCTGGCACGTAGCGATGGCCCGGATCGCCAAGTTGGTCCATGAACAGCTGGTCGCAACAGCCGCAAATCGCGAGCCTCCGCACACGTCGGTCTCGAACCGCCACGATCACCGAGATGAACCCGCCGAGCGAATAGCCCGCGAGGTCGTATGCCTCGAGTCCGGCTTCGTTTGCGATTTCTGTGACGTCTTGCGCCAGCCGGGCCCGGGTGAGACGCTCCGGATCCAATATCTTCTCGGACTCGCCATGGCACCGGGTGTCGAAAGCGATGACGCGGCGACCCGTGGCGGCGAGTGCGTCAGCGATTCCGGGACGCTCCCAGTTCGATGCCGTGTTCGCACCAAAGCCGTGGTGCAGGACAACGGCGGGGCCCGCGCCCGTCGGATTCCACTCACGGACCGCCAGCGTGGCTCCGTCGGAGCAGACGACCGACTTGCGAACGGATTCCATGTGGTGATGCTAACAACGCCTACCGCTCGCAACCCAGCTGGGGCGCGGGCGAACGGAAACAGCACCGCAAGACGTCGCGTGCCCTCAGGTGCGATTCGGCGCCGCAACAAAAACAACAAGACATCGGCCTTGCGCCAGCCGCAAACAAGTCCGGAAGCACCGGTACGAATCCGACACCTTCTAAGCGCGCTTACTTGACACAGGTTTGACACGGTGACACGCGTTTGACGCAGTTCTCCGGCTTCCAGGGGACTTGAAAGGCATCGACGGGAACGACCGGAAACAGGCTCTGACCAGCCCAAACACAACCTGACCAGCAACAACGCAAATCGGGGCATGCGGGTTCGACTCCCCCCACCTCCACAAAAAATGCCTCTGAACAGGTGAAATAGGTCAAGACGGGGCGAAACGCCCCGATTCCCCCTTCCCCCTTTTCGCTGCGACATGTGCCCTGAGCTGGGCAAACGCACGGGTTGCGACGGGGGCACCATTCCCCCTTGCCGCCTCGAATGATCGCCACCAAGGGGCGGTGAACACCGGCGCCGATGGCACGGCTGCGCCATCGAACTGCTCGAGCACGAACCGAGGTAGAGCGACGTGGCGATCCCCACCTCTGCTGACTTCCAGCGAGATCGGTGTGCACGGCAGCGACAGCCTCGGCTCTCACTTGTCTTCCGAGGCACCTTCGCTGACCCTCCGGAAGACGCACCTTCGCCCTATGGCAATTCGACCTACCGTGGTCCAAGGCTCGCGCTGACGTTCATCGTCATAACCGCCTGGCGGCTACCGCCAGTTTCGTCTCGACCTTCAGGGAAGGGCGCCGTTGCTCAAATGGGTCCCTGCCAATCTGTCACAGGCTCCTGCGAAGATGGTCGTCGATGCAGTTCGACGCCTCTGCCCTCGAGGAGCTCCGCGCCACCCACCCCGCCTGGCGCCTCCTGCGCTACGAACGCGCGCCCCTGACGATCGCGTTCCTGCACCATGCGTTCGTACGGCCCAACGCCCGGGCCGTTGCTGAAGAGGCCGCCATCGAGCTGCTCGACGATCTGCTGTATGCCCTTCGTGCCGACGAGCCGGATGGCGACCGGGCATCGAAGTCGGCACGCGACTACCTCATCGAATGGGCCGGAGACGATCGCGGCTTCGTGCGTCGCTATTACCCGCTCGGAAGCGAACAGCCCCATTTCGCCGTCACGCCGGGAGCCGAGCGCGCCATCGTGTGGCTCGAATCGCTGCGCCAGTCGAGCTTCGTCGGCACCGACTCACGCTTGCGCACGGCGATCGAGCTGCTGCGCCAACTCGACATCGGCACCCACGGGGATGTCGATGTCCGCCTCGAGGACCTCCATCGGCGTCGGCGTGCGATCGACGAGGAGATCGCCCGCGTGGAAGCGGGCGACGTGCGCCTCCTCGATGACCGCTCGGTCGCCGAGCGGTTCCAGCAGTTCCTCTCGCTCGCCCGAGAGCTGCTGGCGGACTTCCGCCAGGTCGAGGAGAACTTCCGTGCGCTCGACCGCAACGTCCGGGAGCGCATCGCACAATGGGACGGCTCGAAAGGGGAGTTGCTCGGCGAGGTGTTCGGCGAACGCGATGTGATCACGGCCTCGGATCAGGGCGCCAGCTTCCGGGCGTTCTGGGAGGTGCTCAGCTCGGTCTCCAACCAGGATGAGCTGACCGAGCGTCTCGGACGTGTCCTGTCGCTGGAGCCGATCACAGCGTTGGGTCCCGACCGCCGCATCCGTCGCATCCACCACGACTGGTTCAACGCCGGGGACCACACGCAACGCACGGTCGCCGCGCTTACCGCGCAGTTGCGCCGCTTCATCGATGACAAGACATGGCTCGAGAACCGACGCATCGTCGAGATCCTGCGGGTGATCGAGCAACATGCCATCGCCGTCCGCGATCGGCCGCCCTCTGGTCTGTTCACGTCGGTCGCCTCGACCGCGGCCGACATCGCACTCGCGATGGAGCGTCGCCTCGCCAACCCACCGAGCGCTACTTCAATCAGCGTCGATCAGATGCTCGATCCCGTCGACGCGGATCTCACCGCGCTGTTCGCCGACAGCGGCATCGACACGATGGCGCTCGCCGACCACGTCGACGACCTCCTCGACCGCCAGTCGCAGATCACGCTGGCGGAGGTGTGCGCAGCGCATCCGCTCGCCGCAGGGCTGGCGGAGCTCGTGGCCTACCTGCAGCTCCGGGATGACCGCTTCGATAGGGCGTTCCTGGACGACCATCGCGATCGCATCACGTTGCAGCCCGCGGACGAGGAAGCTCCGACGACGCGGGTGGTCGACATGCCGAGGGTGGTGTTCGTCCGTGGATGACACGAACGTTGCCGCCTTCGCAACAGCCGATGCCGGCGCCGACGCGCAGGTCGGCACCGCCCCGATGGACCTCGGGCCCCTCGTCATCCCCCTGCTCAAGGGCGTGCTGTATCGCAGCGCCGACGAGAACCGCTGGCTCGCCCTTCTTCGGCGGGAAGGCGAGCTGCGTGACTTCGTGCGCGTGCTCGGACTGGAGGTGATCGTCGACGAAGCCGAGGGATACGCCTTCCTGCGCACACCTCCATCGGTCGACGACGCAGACGCATCGGGCGATGACGCGCTCCCCCGCCTCATGTCGCGACGACGGCTGACGTATGGGGTGAGCCTGCTGCTCGCGCTGCTGCGCAAGCGACTCGCCGAGGCCGACGCACAGGGAGGTGATGCGCGGCTCGTCATGACGCGCAGCGAGATCGCCGACCTCGTCGCCGTGTTCCTGACATCGTCAACCAACGAAGCCAAGGTCGCCGACCGTGTCGAGAAGGACATCGCAAGAGTCGTCGAACTCGGCTTCCTGCAGCCGATCGGCGCCCGGACCCGCCGCGGCGAGGAGCCAAGCTACGAGGTGCGGCGCATCCTGAAGGCATTCGTCGACGCCCAGTGGATGTCCGATTTCGCTGACCGCCTTGCCGACTACCGGGCTGCGGCAGCGGATGCTGAGCCGTCAGGATCAGACGCCGAGGACGCGGAAGCTGGCGACGATGAGTGACTCCCTTCAACTGGATTTCGCGGCCGACGACACCGAAGCCGGTTTCCGGTTGCACCGCATCGAGGTCTTCAACTGGGGCACCTTCGACAAGCGCATCAGCAAACTCACCCTGGATGGGCTGAACACGCTCGTCACCGGTGAGAACGGTTCCGGCAAGTCCACGTTCATCGACGCGCTGACCACGTTGTTGGTCCCCGCCAACCGCATCGCCTACAACCGCGCCGCCGGTGCCGACCGGAAGGAACGGGACCTGCGCTCGTACGTGCTCGGCTACTTCCGCTCCGAGTACAACGAGCTGACGGGCGCATCGAAGCCGGTTGCCCTCCGGCCGAAAGGCACGGTCTCCGTCATCCTCGGCGTGTTCCGCAACACCGGGTTCGATCAGGTCGTCACTGTTGCGCAGGTGTACTGGCCGGCCGAGCAGGGGCAGCCGAACCGCTTCTTCGTGCTGGCCGAGCGTGAGCTCGGGATCGCCGAGCACTTCCTCGTTTTCACGAACATGCGCGGACTCAGGGCACAGCTCCGCGATGCAGGGGCCGAGGTCTTCGATCAGTTCGAACCATACGGCGCCCGGATGCGGCGCTTCCTCGGCATCCAGAGCGAACAGGCTTTGGAGCTGTTCCATCAGACGGTCTCGATGAAGGCCGTCGGGAACCTCACCGAATTCGTACGTGCACATATGCTCGACACGAGGCCCGTGAAGGATCGCCTTGACCACCTGATCACCCACTTCGACGATCTCACGCGGGCGCATGCCGCCGTGATGCGGGCCAAGCGGCAGGTCGAGCTCCTTCGTCCGATCGCAGACGAGGGCGAGCGGCGCCGGCAGGAGTTGCAGCAGCGCCGCGTGCTCGACCGATGCAGGCAGGAGCTGCGGCCGCATGTGGGGCGGCGCAAGATCGAACTACTCACCGGCGAACTGGCAAGGCTCGCCATCGAGCAGTCGAAGGCCGATCAGCAGCGCGAGCGCGCCCGCGAGTCACGGCGCGCCGCGCAGCAGCGGGTCACCGCCATCGAATCTGACATCGCCAGCAGCGGTGGCGATGACCTCCGTCGGCTGGACGCGCAGATCGAGGAGCAGAGCGGCGAGCGCGATCGTCGTCGGGAAACGGCAACGTCGTTCGAGGCCGATGCCCGAACTGCCGGTCTCGCCGTGCCCTTGGACGCGGCCGAGTTCGTCGACATGAAAGCTGCGGTGCAGCAGCGGCGGTCGGCGTTGGAGGGTGAACGAGCATCGCAAGACGAGCGATCGGGCGAGCTACAAGCGACGCTGCTCGACCTGCGGGCGCGCCACAAGCAGCTCACCGACGAGATCGACAACCTGCGAGCCCAACGAGGCAACATCCCACTCGCACAGGTGCAGCTGCGGGCCGCCATCTGCTCGGAGCTCGGCGTCGAGGCGTCCGAATTGCCTTTCGCCGGCGAGCTGGTCCGCGTCCGCGAAGGCGAGGAACGCTGGGAGGGTGCGGCCGAGCGGCTGTTGCACAACTTCGCGCTGTCGATGCTCGTGCCCGAAGACCACTACCCGGCGGTGCAGCGCTGGGTCGATGACCATCACCTCGGGCAGCGCCTCGTGTACTTCCGCATCCCACCCCGGGTCCGAGCGCGCGAGGAAGACGTTCATCGCCTCGCGCTGCTTCACAAGCTCGACATGCACGAGGGCATCCCGGCGACCATCGCACGATGGCTCGAGGTCGAGCTGACTACCCGCGCCAACGTCGTGTGCTGTGAGACCGCCGAGCAGTTCCTGCGCGAGCAACGCGCCATCACGGTCAAGGGCCAGATCAAGGGCAACCAGCGACACGAGAAGGACGACCGCTTCCGCATCGATGACCGGAGCCGATACGTGCTGGGCTGGTCGAGCGAGTCGAAGATCGCTGTGCTCGACCGTCAGTGCCTCGAGGTCGAGGCACAGATACGAGACATCGGCTTCAGCTGGGCGCAGATGACGCAACAGCGTTCGAGGTCGAACTCGGTCGCGGAAGCCTTGGCCCGCTTGGAGACGCGCTCGTTCCGCGACATCGACTGGCACGGGGTTGCAGCAACGATCAGCGAGCTGCAGCAGTCTCGCCAGGCCCTTCTCGCGGCCTCGGACCGCCTGAACGAATTGGAAGCACAACTCACGGAAGCTCTGCGCGCCTACGACACTGCGGAGACCGCCGTCAGCGAAGCGGACAGGCGGGTCGGTAGCATCAACGACAAGATCGTCGAGACGCAGGACGAACGTGAAGAGCTCGCCGCCGAGTTCGACCACCACACAGATCAGGCTGACGATGCGGTCGACGGTGATGAGGCCGAGGAGGTCGCCGAGCGCATCCGCCTGCTCCTCGCCGAGTTGCTCCCCGAGGCGCCTAGGCGCGTGAGGCAGCTAGTCGACGCCGAATCTGCGGCTCGAGATCGCCTCACCGGTGAGATCGATGCGGCCGACCACCGGATCAAACGCCTCGACGTGAAGCTCATCGGTTGGATGAAGGACTTCACGGCCGAGTTCCCGACGGAAGCGCAGGAACTGGACGCGTCGCTGGACGCGCTCGCGGGCTATGAGGATATGCTCAATCGTCTGCGCGCAGATGATCTTCCGCGCTTCGAGGTGACGTTCCGAGACCTGCTCAACGAGAACACGCTGCGGGAAATCGCCGGGTTCCAGCAGGTGCTCCACCAGGAGCGAACCGACATCGGCGAGCGCATCGACAAGATCAACTCGTCGCTGGCGACGATCGAGTACAACCGCGGGCGGTACATCGCGCTCGTGGCGGAGCCGACGCGAGACCTGGAGATCAAGGAGTTCCAGACCGAGCTGCGATCGTGCACCGAGGGCACGCTCACCATGTCCGACGACCCGGCGCTCGTCGAGCGGAAGTTCCTCCAGGTGCGATCCCTCATCGAACGGTTCCGAGGCCGGTCGAACTCCGCCGACGCCGACCGCCGCTGGACGCAGAAGGTCACCGACGTCCGGAACTGGTTCACGTTCGCCGCGTCGGAGCGACGCATGGCCGACCACTCCGAGTACGAGCACTACAGCGACTCCGCCGGCAAGTCCGGTGGGCAGAAGGAGAAGCTCGCCTACACCGTGTTGGCCGCAAGTCTCGCCTACCAGTTCGGCCTGGAGCTCGGCGAGACCACGTCACGCTCGTTCCGGTTCGTCGCCATCGACGAGGCGTTCGGCCGGGCCGACACCGAGGCAACGCAGTTCGGGCTGGAGCTGTTCGCCAAGCTGCACCTCCAGCTGCTGGTGGTGACGCCACTGCAACGAATCGCCATCATCGAACCGTTCGTGCAACGCGTCGGATTCGTAAGCGTGCATGACGACCGGTCGTCGATCGCGAACCTCACCATCGAGGAGTACCGCAAGCGGCGCGAGCGCTCATGACCGCGCGACCGTGGACGACGCCGGACGACCTCCGGCAGATCCTTCGCAGGGAGTGGGATCGGGGTGCGGTGCTGCGCGGGGAGGTCGACGGGGTGTCCATTTTCCCGTTCCGATTCCGGATGATGCGTCCGACCAACGCCGAGCTGTCGAGCCGGTTCGACGAGGTGCGGAAGTGGGTGCGGGCCCTGACGAACACGCCCGACGTTCGGGTGGAGTCGCGGGAGCAGGGAGCCCGCTCCATCGGCCGCAACGAGGTTCCGGCGGCAGTGTGGGTCGACGACATCGACGCCGCCGTTCGACTCCTCCACGCATCGACCGAACTGGCCTCGTTCCGAGCAACCGTCGCCACCACCCGTGCCCGAGCGCCGATGCTCATGGACTGGCTCGCGACCCACCCGATGGAAGCGCTCCGGGTCTCACAGGACTGGAGTCGCCTGCTCGATGTCGTTGCCTGGATGCGCGCCCACCCGAACCCTGGGATATACGTACGCCAGATCGACATCCCGGGCGTCGACACCAAGTTCATCGAGCGCAACGGCATCGTGCTGCGTTCGATGCTCGACCAGGTCCTCCCCGCCGACGCAGTAGCCGTCGAGCACGCATCCTTCGATGGCCGCTATGGGTTCCAGCTCGCACCACAGACCGTTCGCATCCGGGCGATCGATCCTGCCCTGGCGGTACTCCCGGGGACCGGGGATCGGCCGGTCACGCTGACGCTGGAGGACTTCACACAGCTGCAGGGAGTGGAGCGGGTCTTCATCACCGAGAACTACGTGAACTTCCTTGCCTTCCCGCCTGCCAGGACCGCGCTCGTCGTCTTCGGAGAGGGATTCGACGTCGGGAAGATCGCCAAGGCACCCTGGGCGCACAAGGTGCCTGTGCACTACTGGGGTGACATCGACACCCATGGGTTCGCGATCCTCGACCACCTCCGATCGGTCCTCCCCCACGTGTGCTCCCTCCTCATGGATCACGCCACGCTTCACGCCCACGAGCCCCAGTGGGGTCATGAGCCCATGCCGACCCGACGCGATCTTCCGAACCTGACGGCAGACGAGCGCGCGCTCTACGACGACATTCGCGACAACCTCATCCGCACGCATCTGCGCTTCGAGCAGGAACGCACTGCGTTCCATCTCGTCGTCGAAGCCATCGATCGCGCGGTTGCCTCGGAACAGGACGCGCTCCAGAGGCCGGCATAGTCCCGCTGTTGCTAGGACTGCCAGAGGGTCGACATCGGGACGGCGGCAAGCCGAGGAGCGAAGCGCACTGTGTCTCGCCCGGTGTACAACACGATGCCGGCGGCCAGACGGTCACCAAAACGGTCCGCGAGAAAGCGCAATCCTTTGAAGTCGCTGCTCCCCACGCTGCTCCCGCCTTTGATTTCGATGCCCACGAGCTGACCACCCGGGCCTTCCAACACGCAATCGACTTCGAGTCCCTGCCGATCCCGGAAGTGATACATCGAGGGCGCCGCGGCCGACGAACCGATCAGCTTGCGGATCTCCATCAGCGCGAACGTCTCCACCAACTGCCCCGTCGGCGCGTCCGGATGGCGCATCGTCGACGCATCCTGACGCAACACACTCGCCGCCAACCCGCTGTCGACCACCAACAACTTGGGTTTGCGGATCACCTTCGCCGACACGTTCGTCGCCCACGCCGGAATCAATTGCACTGCGAACACCGTGACCAGATGCGCCAGATACGCGCTGGCTGTACGAGCGGGGATGCCCAGTTCGTTCCCCATCGCCGCCACGTTCACTTCCTGCCCGGACCTCGCCGCGCACAACCGGAACAACTGCGGGATCTCACCGGCCCGCCGAACATCGGCGATCTCATTGACGACACGCTCGATGACCGCCCCGGCATAGCTGTCGAACCACGGGCGCCGACGCGACACGGTACGGCCGAGCGGTTCAGGAAAGCCGCCGAGGCAGACGAGATCCAGGTAGTCGTCCTTCGTCACCTCGCTCCGGCAGGAGACCGCATCGAGACCGGCGAACGCACGATCCACGAAGTCCCCGCTCGAGCCCAGGGTCTCGGCACGCGACAATGGCCACAGCTCGATGACCTCCATCCGGCCCGCCAGCGACTCCGTCATACCGGGCGTCGCCAACAACCGAGTCGAGCCCGTCAGCACGAACCGCCCCGGACGCCGATCCCGGTCAACCGTGGCCTTGATCGAACGCATCAACGCCGGCACCAACTGGATCTCATCGACGATCAACGTCTTCGCCCGACGCTCCACAAACCCATCCGGGTCTTCCATCGCGGCACGCCGCTGCGCCACGTCGTCAAGCGTCACCAACTCCACGTCGTGTCGACGATGCGCCACCTGCGACATCAACGTGCTCTTTCCCACCTGGCGGGCACCATTCACTGCCACCACCGGCGTGTCTGCCAATGCCGCCAGCACCGAAGTCAGAGCGAACCGCTCGATCAAGGACCCGGACACACCAGCACAATAGCCATAATCGCCGGACATCTAACGTCATTTCCGTCTCGACCTTTCGTCCGAATCGGCTCGCCAGTCAGCCGCTTGACCACACGCAGTGCCCAGATCGAAGTGGCGCCGCCGACACCTCGCGAGGGCGCGGGCAGGGCGCGAGGGCGCGCGAAGGGCGCGTATTTCCGGTCAACAACGGTCGCGAATCGCGAGCAACGGCCAATCAAAAATGCCAGCTGAGCTGGCCACACATGCCCTGACCAGCCACGATGCTGACCACGCGGGAGTCGAACCCGCTCTGCCCCACCTCCACTACATTTCCCTGCTCAGCGGGGGTGCGGTATCGATTTTCGGTCGGTTTTAGCGCGAGATTGACGCGGCGCGACCTGCGAAGCTGTCGCCATGCGCTCCAATGGGGCGCAGCGACGGGCCCTACGCGGCACTCTGACCAGCGGGAACGCTCGCGGACAGCGCGGGACTGACGGCGGATGGGGGCACGATTCCCCCCACTCCGATCGGCCGAAGACAAGACGGATCGAAAGTAGAAGGTCCTGCTACTTTGTGTACGTGATCGTTGCGGACGTACGACCAAAGGACCTCCCTGACTACTTCCTCTCCCACGGTCGACACTGGTTGACGACGACCGAAATCGCTGAAGCGATCGGCGGTTCGCTCGTTGACGCGCGCCAGGCCGCCAATCGGTGGCAGGCCAAGGGGCTCGCGTTCTCGCCGACGCGAGGCGCGTACGTGTTGATCCCACCGGAGTTCCGCACGTGGCGCGCTGTACCGGCGAGCTATTTCGTTGACGACATGATGCGCTACCTCGGACATAGGTACTACGTCGGCTACCTCTCCGCAGCGGAAATTCATGACGCGGCACACCAACGACCACAAACATTTCAGGTCGTCACCGACGAGCGACTGAGGACGAGAACCTTCGGTCGAGTCCGGGTTACCTTCATCCTGAGCTCCCACACAGCCCAACGCCCTACCGTCACGGTCAACACCCCAACAGGCACGATGCGCGTTTCCACGCCGGAAGCGACGATCCTCGATCTCGTGTCAGCGCCCGAGCACAGCGGAGGCCTTTCCAACGTCGCCACCGTCATGGGCGACCTGCTCGAAGACGCCAAGATCGACGTTTCGGAGATCATCCGAATCGCCCACAGCTGGCCGACGACCGTCGTTCAGCGAACCGGCTGGCTCCTCGATCTCGCAGCCAGCGAACTCGGCGTCGATCTCGACCTCGATCCGCTCGCCACTGTCGCGATTGGCCAAGGCAGCGTCACGAAGTTGAGTCCCTCCGGAGGCTCCGGCCCGCTCGACACGCGGTGGAACATCATCGTCAACACCGAAGTGGAGTCGGATCGATGATTCCGCTTCGCCATGTCACGCAATGGTCGGGACAGGTCGGGTGGACACAGGTCAACCAGGTCGAGCAAGACCTTCTGCTCTCCCGGCTCATTGTCGAGATCGCCAACGACGACTACCTCGGCGACGAGCTCGTCTTCAGGGGCGGCACCTGCCTCCACAAACTCAGGCTGTCTCCCGGCCTGCGCTACAGCGAGGACCTCGACTACGTCCGGCGCTCATCGGGACCGATCAAAGAGATGGTCGTCGCTCTCCGAGCCAT
>JANPDB010000418.1:0-2378 GCA_031431255.1 Acidimicrobiia bacterium
CACGGCGCGGGCAAGCAGTGTCTTGCCGGTGCCGGGAGGCCCGGACAACAGCACACCGTGCGGGAGTCGAGCGCCCACGTTGTGATACTTCGCCGGGTTGCGGAGCATCTCGACGATTTCGGAGAGTTGTTCCTCCACCTCGTCGATCCCCGCAACATCGGCGAACGTGACGCGTGCCGTTCCCAGCTCGTCGCCGCGAATAGCCTTCGACCGGCCAATGCCACCGATGCCGCCGAGACCACCGGACTTGCGCATCGACCGTGTCCCGATGACGACGAGCCCAACGATCAGCAAGGTGGGGCCGAAGTTCACGAGAAGCGTGGCCCAGAGCGGCGAGTCAGACACCAGTGGTTTGGCGGTGACCACGACGTTTTTCGCCTGCAGACTGGCCAGTAGGTTGTCGTCGGCGAACGTCGGCCGTTGCGTCGCGAAGGTCGTCGTGTTCTTCGACTTCACGGTGATTGACTTGCGCAGCTTTCCGGTGATGGAGTCGCCCTTCGCGCTGATCGTCGAGACGTTGCCGGACGAAAGCTGTTGGACGAAGCTGCTGTAGGTGATCGTCGTCGCCGGCGTCGGGCGGGTGAACACCGATGCGAGGATCCAGTTGAGGAGCAGTGCGCCGGCGATCCAGGTAACCCAGCGGGGGAGCCCGCCGTTGGGGGACTTGTGCGGCTTCGCGTCGGACCCCGACGACGGCGTTCCTTCCACCCGCCACGGAGCTCTCGAGGGATCTTGCTTCGAAGCGGAATCACGCGGCGATGGTGTCGACGTCGAATCGGGAAGTCCCCGAAGTGCCCGGCGAATACGCACGGTCAGAGCTTTTCGATCACGTCATCGCGACTCGCCACATCGCTGGTGACGGGATCGCTCTCGGCGACGGAGGAGTCACCGTGGGCGTCGCTCACGGCCTTCTTCGCCGCCGCGAGGACGGTCCCGGCCGAAGAAGGCGGGGCGTCGACCGTGTCGGCGAGTGCCTTGGCCTCGCTCGCCCGGTCACCGGTGATCCAGGACAGCCGTTGACGGAAACTGGGGGCGTCGCCGTTCTCTCTGACGTTTGTCGGATCGTCGATCGCTTCGGCGTTCTCATCACTCTCGGGGAGGATTTCGAAGCGATCGGGAAATTCGGCGGCGAGCCGATCAACGGCGACCAGGATTGCCGATGCCTGATCATCGACGGGGAGCTGACGCACGACATCGAGGACTCGGCCATCGTTGCCGAGGATGACCGAACTGATCCGCCCTTGACCGTCCACTTTGGCGTTGAGCTCTTCGGCGAGACCGTCGTCGGTGATCAACGGAACGGTCACCGCCAGTCGATCAGCAACCTCCGAGGGGTACCCGTCGACCACGACAAGGAGCTGAATGCGCCGCTCGCCGAAGCGGATGAGGGCACCGTCAAGGCCAAGGATCGCGGAGTCGGCCTCGGGTCCGTGCGCTCCGACAAACACAATCACCACCGGGACACGGCCCCGGAAAGCAGACGAGTCGAGACGCGCCTTCTTGCTGCTCTCGGCGTTGAAGCTAATTGGCTGCTCGGAAAGATCGGTGAGTTCGGACATGCCCGCACGGGTACCCCGCCAAGGAGGACATCAAACGACCGGCGACTCGCCGCCGGGAACATCACCGGAGTAGCGGAGCGGGTGGTCTCCGCCGAGCTCGGAGAATCGTTCATTCAACGCGACGGCGATGATGTCGCGATTGTGGTCATCGGAGACGAGGGCCCCGAACAGAATCGCTTCAATCTCCAACACGGCATTCATGCCGCCGAGGGCGAAGTAGCGCAACCAAAGATCGTCGACGGACAGACCGAGGTCGCGACGTGCTTTTTCGAGAACATCAATGGGTTCGGTCATCGAGACGTCACTGACCTGTGGCGCTCGCGTCATGAGTCGACGCCACGACGTCGGTCGCATGAGCGAATACGGAGATCTCTGCCGATCGTGCGGCATGGTGCAGAGCCGCGGCCGCCACAGCGCGATCGACGTGCTGGCGGGCCATGACGACTCCCTGGGCGTGAGCAATGACCTCGCGTGCGTGCAAAGCCTCCGAGATTCGCGTGGAGAAATCGGAGTTGATGAGATCAACGCCGCCGTGCGTGAGAATCGTCGCGGCCTGGGTGGCGAAGAGCGCAGCGAGTTGTTGTTGCTCGAGACCGAAGGCATGCTCGGTCGTCGAGTAGATGTTGAGCGCACCGAGCGGGCGCTCGGCCACCAGCAGTGGTGTGGAGAGCACACTGGCGATGCCCTCCTGGAGGGCCAGCGGGACGAAGTCGGGCCATCGCCGTTCTTCGGCGAGGGACTCCACGTGGAACCAGTGTCCCTGGGCCGCCGCCGCCAGGCAGGGCCCCTCGCCCGTGCGGTACTGATGTTCATCCATCC
>JANPDB010000419.1:0-6509 GCA_031431255.1 Acidimicrobiia bacterium
GCGCTCGCCCGGACCGAGCTTCCACTCGACGTTCTTGAACAACCACGGCGCGTCGTCGCTGAACCGATGGCCGACGCCCTCCAGCTCGATGACTTTGTTTCCGAGGCGTGGCGCCGCCCGTTCGTCGAGCTGCTGGCGGAATGAACCGGTCGACTGCTTGCGCGCTCCCTCGCCACTGCGTTCCGTCGCGGCGGAGAGGTCGAGAGATCCGGCCCGCGCCGGACCGTCGATCTTCCGCTCGATCAAGGCCGTAGCAGAATCTATGCGCGCTTTCGACTTCGCGGTCCGAGCAGGAGCGCCGCGACGCAACCAGGCGAGCTCAGTCCGAGCGAGGTTCCGACGCGTCGACTCCTCGGCGGCATATCGCTCCTCCCGCTCCGAGCGGCCGTCAAGGTAGACCTGGTAGCCCCCTTCGTGGACGTAGGACTTGCCGCGATCCAGTTCCAACGTGCGCGTGCAAACGCGGTCGAGCACGTGACGGTCGTGGGTGACGAGGATGAGGCCGCCGCGGAATCCGGCGAGTCGATCCTCCAACCAGGCGATCGCGTCGAGGTCGAGATGGTTGGTCGGCTCATCAAGGATGAGGAGGTCGCAGTCGACGACGATGGCCCGAGCCAGAGCGACGCGTTTGGCCTGCCCGCCAGAGAGGGTCCGGACGTCGGCGTCGACGAAGGCACCCATCCCCAGACGGTCGAGCACCGCTTCGGCCGCCCACACCTCGGCGCCTTCGACCGACGACACGACCGAGAGCACCGTGCCGTCGGGCAGGGTGCCATCCTGATCGAGCACCGAGATGCGGATGTTACGACCCCGAGTGACCGACCCGGTGTCCGGAGTGACCGAGCCAGCGAGAACGCGAAGCAGTGTGGACTTCCCGCCGCCGTTGATGCCCACAACGCCCCATCGGTCACCGGCATGAACGGTGACCGATAGGTCGGCGAAGAGCGCCCGATCAGGCCGGGCCACCCCGACGCCACGCGCGTCAACGAGAACGGCCCCGGCCACTCTTCAGCTGCTCCGCGTGCGGGTACGCGCGTCGATGAGAACTACCACGGCCATCGGAATCAACTGTGTGCTTACGATTTGGACGGGGCCGAAGGCACGGCGGAAAGCAGACGGTGCGCAGCGGCAGGATCCGGAATGAACCCGGGCGTGTCGCAGCAGAACTCGATCATGATGCCGTTCGGATCGACAAAGTAGAGCGACTGGCACCAGTCGTGATCGAGCTCCATCAGAGGTGAGTGCCCGGCCGCGTCCATACGGGCGCGGATTTCCTGCTGATGCTCGACAGTGGAGCGGAACGCCACATGGTTGACCCAAACCGGGAGGCCGTTGCCGGTCGAGATGTCGGACTTCCAATCGGCCTGCTCGCCGACGCCGTGCACGTCGAAGAACGCCAGACAGCTTCCGTCACCGGTGTCGAAGAACACGTGACGGAGGAATCCTTCGGGTGAACCGGACACCTCGGTGTGGACCAGCGGAAAACCAAGGGCCTCGTAGAACGCCGTGGTCTGTTCGATGTCACGACAGGCGTAGGCAACGTGATGGAACCCGGGCATGCCCCCAGGTTACTCGGGCCGCTCCGCCGGCCGCCCCTCCACCGGGTGGAGTCAGGCGAACGAGCCCTCGAGGTCGACGACGACCGGGGCGTGGTCCGAAGGCAGCTTGCCCTTGCGGGCGTTGCGGTCGACGATTGCCCACCGAACACGGTCGATCACTGGCGAGGTCGCCAACACGAGGTCGATACGCATACCTCGGTGCTGGTGGAAGTCGCCGGCGCGGTAGTCCCAGTAGGTGTACAGCCGATCGCCGCCATAGAGGTGACGGAACGCGTCACGAAAACCGGCGGCTTCGAGTTCGCGGAGGCGAGACCGCTCGGCTTCGGTGACATGCGTCGAGTTCGTGAACGCCGACGGCTTCCAGACGTCACGATCGTCGGGGGCGATGTTGAAGTCGCCCATGATCACTGCCGGACGCTTCGCATCGGCGGTGTGCTCCGACGTGAGACGGTCGAGCCACACGAGTTTCGCTTGGTAGTGCGGGTCTTCGAGGCTGCGGCCGTTCGGCACGTACACACTGGTGACCCGCAGCCCGGCGCAGGTCGCGCTGACCACCCTGGCCTCGCCGAGGATGGCTGCGGTGTACTCGTCGACGTCCCCCGGAGGAGTAGCAAAGCCGCGCTGAACGTCGTCGAGACCGACACGACTGAGGATGGCGACACCGTTCCACTGCCCCTGACCGAAGTGCACGCTCTCGTAGCCGAGGCCGTGGAACACCATCGAGGGAAACGCCGTATCGCCGAACTTGGTCTCCTGCAGGACCAGCACATCGGCGTCGGCGTAGCCGAGCCACTCCTCGACACGCGGCAGACGGGCTTTGAGGGAGTTGACGTTCCACGTGGCGATGCGCACGGTCGACCAGCCTACGACTGCGCCAAGAGGGCCCGACCGGTTCGCAGTGCCCTACTTCGTGGGTGCCTTCTTGGCCGGGACCTTGCGGGCGGCGCTCTTTTTCGCGGTGGGCGCCACGCTCGTGTCGATTGCCGCTGTTGCCGAAGCCGCCTTCTTCGCTGACTTCGCACGGGATGGCACCGGTGCGTCGGCCGGCGGTGACGCCTTCGCTGCGGCGGCCTTCTTCGCCGGGACCTTCGTCGCGGCGGCCTTCTTCGCCGGGACCTTCGTCACGGTGGCCTTCTTCGCCGGGACCTTCGTCACGGTGGCCTTCGTCGGAGCGGAAGCGCCGTCGGTCGGAGCGAGAACGGGCGAAGCCGCGGCGACCCTTCGACCGGTCGCCTTGGCGGCCGGAGCCTTCGCCCCGGCGACCTTCTTGGCCAGCACCGTTTTCGGGTCTGGCTTGTCCGCTGACGAAGGCACCTCCATGCTGGCCACGAAGGCCGGCTTCGCCGGTGCCTTCGGTTTCGCCACGTCCTTCTTGGTCACCGGCTTGCGGGCCGACTCGGCCGCGGGCGCCGGCGCAGTGGATTTCCGCGCTCCCCGTTTCGCCGGCGGAGTGTCGGCAACGGCGACCTGGACGGCGGCGACCTCCGGAGCGCTGCGGGTGCCCCGACCGGAAGGCTTCGCTGCAGCCTTCGTCGTACGAGCTTTGGACGGCTTCGCACTCGACGCCTCGGCCGCAGCAGCACCCGACGGGGCCACCACGGTGCCTCGTGCGCCGCCGGCTGACGGCGATCCGACCAGCGCCAGCTCGATGCCACGGCGAGCGGCGTCGAAGGCCTTCACGATGAAGTTGCGGGTTTCCCCACGACGAACCACCTCCTTGGCGCTGCGAGGGGTCGGCTCGGCTAGTCCGGACAGCGGCACGTAGCAGCGCGCCCCGCCCGAGGTCACGTAGAAGCCGTGCGACGAGTAGTCGTCGACGACACCTTCGACGGCCGAACCGGGCAGGTTGGAGGCGATGAAGGTGAGGAACACCCCGGGCTCGTTCACGGCCGAGGCCACGACCTCCACCTGCGGGCCTTCGCCGCGTCCCCGCCCACGGCGTTTACGGGGGCGGCTCCCTTCATCGGCGGACCCGCCACGGCCGACAGCACCGTCGGTGAGGGTGACCCGGTCGACCGATGACTCGTCGAACATGACCTCCCCCGAGGACGAGCGCCCGTCGTCGCGCCCACCACGACGCTTCTTCCGGCGGCGGCGGTCACCGCTCTCGCCTCCCGTGTCGCGGCCGGCGCCATCGTCACCACCCTTGGTGAGGAAGGGGGGCGGCGCCTTCGGGACCGGCATCGGTCGCATGGCCTCGGGCGATCCGACCCGCACGGTTTGGCGCTTCGCCTCGCGGACGGCTTCTCGGCTCTTCTGTCCGCGAACCGGGACACGGGGCGTGAAGACCCATCCGAGGCCGGGAATCGGCTTGCCGCCGATGAGTCGGCCCTTCTCGAAGAGCCACTCATAGGTGCCGTGGAACTCCTGGAACGAATCGTTGGAAAAGACGGTCGCTCCGAGCTTGTCGGCGACCTTGAGAATGAAGGCATCTCCGCGGCCGACCGTGCCGGCGGGCGGGGTGATGATCTCGCCGGCAAGGAACGCCTCCTCGAACACGGCCACGTCGGCCGGATCGATGCGATTGGGGAACGACGAGTCGACGATCACCAGCACGTCGGCGCTGGGGTGCTCTTCGATGAACGAGCGAACGGCTTCGTCGAGTTGGGCGAGGCTCGGGCGGGTGCGACCTTCGGTCGCCACATTCGAGCCGTCGACCACGACTTTGTACGCGGTCATGAGTTGTGGGTTGTCCTGTTCGTGGTTGACCCACTGCACCCCGGACCGACTGCGGTCACGGAGGGGCTGGTGGAGTCGTAAGAAATGAGCAAATACGGTCCGCACGGCGCTCGGGCCGAGCGGAGAGCTCTACGCCGAAGTGCCAGTACAGATGCAGTCAAGCATGGGCATCGGCGGAACCGACGCATCCCTTGACCGACTGCGGTGACTCACCCTACCCCGACTCGGCCACGCCGCGGCAGGGTCGCAGAGCCCGGCCGCTGTTGGGCGACACCTCCGGTGCCCCTCGTGTCGGCCGGGGTGGTTCAAACTGTTGTGGTGAGCACTTCATTGCGGGCGGTTCTGTGGGACTTCGGCGGCGTCATCCTCACGTCGCCATTTGATGCCTTCGCCCGATACGAGGCGAGCGCCGGACTTCCCGCCGGGTTGATCCGGACCCTCAACGCAACGAATCCGGACACGAACGCCTGGGCCCGCTTCGAGCGGAACGAGCTGAGCCTGACGGAGTTCTGTGTGAGCTTCGAAGCCGAGGCGCATGCCGTCGGGCATACGGTTTCGGGGCGCGACGTCATGGCACTGCTCCACGGCGAGGTCCGACCGCAGATGGTCGAGGCGGTTCGTCGGTGCAAGCAGGCGGGGTTCCTGATCGCGTGCCTCACGAACAACGTCCGCCTGGACCAACGCAATGGCACCGCCCAGCCGGAGCGGCCTGAGGTCGCCGAAGTCATGGCGATGTTCGACCACGTGACCGAATCGAGCCTCGCCGGGATTCGAAAGCCGGAGCCGCGCTTCTACGAGCTTGCGTGTGAGGCTCTGAGCATCCAACCTCACGAGGCCGTCTTTCTCGATGACCTTGGCATCAACCTGAAGCCGGCCGCGGCAATGGGCATGAGAACGATCAAGGTGACCGACCCCGACGCTGCACTTGACCAATTATCTGCCCACATAGGGATTGCGTTGCGATGAACCGGAATCCGGACGTCGACGAGAGCCGCAATCCCTGGTCTGTCCGCTCCAGCGAGGTTCGGTACGAGAACCCGTGGATTTCCGTCCGCCACGACGAGGTCGTCGATCCATCCGGGCGGGCCGGCACCTACGGCGTCGTTTCGCCACGCTGCCTGGCCCTCGGGGTACTCCCGATCCTCGACGACGGCAGGGTGCTCCTCGTCGGTCAGTACCGCTATCCACTCGACCGGTACTCGTGGGAGATGCCCGAAGGCGGTGGAGCCAAAGACGTCGATCCCCTCGTCTCGATCGCCCGCGAGCTGCGTGAGGAGACGGGGCATGAGGCCTCGTCGTGGTTGTCAGTCGTCGACATGACCCTGTCGAACAGCGTCACCGACGAGTGGGCCATGTGCTGGGTCGCGTGGGGACTTCGGCTCCACGCCGCGGGTGCCGAGCCGGAGTCAACGGAAGATCTCGCGATCTGGCACGTGACCTACCCGAAGGTGGTCGAGATGGTCTGGACCGGGACGATCTTCGACTCGATGACGGTTGCGACCATCGCGAAGATCGAGGCAATGCGACTGCGCCGTGAGTTGCCGCACGACCTGGCGGCGTTGCTCAACCTGCATTCGTAGGTGGCGGGGGCGCCGGCGGAGGAGCGCCACCGTCCAAAGCACCCGCGCTGACGAGAACCGTTCGGCCGGGGCCGCGAACCCCATCGCGCCTCATCCGCTCCGTTATCCGCGACCGCAGCTCACGGGCCACGTCCCATTGCTTGCGCGGGGCCGTCTTCGCGAGGATGCGGATCGACACCCCCTCGGCCACCATCGCCTGAAGGCCCTGCACTTCGGGAGGTTCGAGCAGGAACGGACTCCAGGCCGGATCGCGGTGCATGGCGTCGATCTCCTCGGCGAGAGCGGCCATGACCGCGGCCGAGTCGTTCTCGTAGCCGATGGTCACGTCAACGACGGCGCGGGACCACTCCATCGATTGATTGCCGACCGCGCGGATCTCCCCGTTGGGGATGAACCAGACCGTTCCATCGACCGATCGAATGCGTGTCACACGCAAGTTGACATCCTCGACCGTGCCGCTCGTCGTTCCGACGGTGATGACGTCACCCACGCTGTACTGGTCCTCGAGAAGGACGAACAGCCCGCTGAGGTAGTCCTTGATGAGCGATTGGGCGCCGAATGCCAGCGCCACGCCGGCAATCCCGGCGCCGGCCACGAGAGGACCGAGCTCCACGCCCAGCAATCCGATGACCGTCAAGGTGGCAATGACTCCGACGACGACGCGCCACAGGCTCGCAACGGCATCGGCAAC
>JANPDB010000420.1:0-4117 GCA_031431255.1 Acidimicrobiia bacterium
AGCCATCGTCGAGTACGTGAAGGCTCGCACAGCACCGCCCGATGACGCACTGCAATGGGTCACGGAGCAGACCGCCGCTCTGGGCGGCTTTGCCCAGATGCAGATCGGCAACGATCAGGTCGCGCTCATGACCATCCTCACCCAGATTGCTGGTGTCGATCTGGCTGTGGAGGTGGGCACCTTCACCGGCACGTCGTCGATGGCGATCGCCAAGGGACTTCGCCCCGGAGGTCGGCTCATCTGCTGTGACGTCAGTGAGGAGTGGACCCGGATCGCCCGTGAAGGCTGGCGTCGCGCGGGGGTCGACGATCGCATCGAGCTCCGCATCGGGCCGGCGCTGGACACGCTGCAGGCCATGTCGACCGACCCGGTGATCGACCTCGCCTTCGTCGACGCCGACAAGCCGAACTACCTCGCCTACATCGGCGAGCTCGTGCCCCGGCTTCGTCCCGGCGGTCTCCTGCTGATCGACAACACGATCTGGTACGGACGGGTTGTGGACCCGGGCGAGACCGACGAGAACACGGTGGCCATCCGCGCCGTGAACGATTTCGTGGCGGCCGATTCCCGGTTGGAGTCGGTGATCCTCTCCATCGGTGACGGCCTCACGCTTGCCCGTAAGCGCGCATAGCAGGTGGCGGCGCCGGGGAGTTAGCCGACGGTGACCCGATGTAGCCAGATCGGTTCGTCGACGCCCTTCACCCGGGCGGGCCCGATCGGTGACAGGGTTGCGGCTGGGGGATGCCCGTGGTGGGCGGCGACGACGCTGTCGGACACCAGCAGTTCGCCGGGGCCGGCCAGGTCGGCGACCCGGGCGGCGATGTTCACGGTCTGACCGACCAGGTCGTCTCCGCGAGCGATCGCCTTGCCATGGTGCATGCCCATGCGCATCGCCAGCGGGAAGGTGCCGTCGGCGCGAGCCCGTTCGATGCAGCACAGGATGCCGACGGCCGCGGCGAGCGCTTCCACGGGCGACTCGAACGCCAGCATCAGACCGTCACCGATCTCCTTGACGACTCGGCCGGTCGGATACGGCGAAAGGGCGTGCGTGACGAGGTCGCTCTGCCGGTCGAGCACGCCCGCAGCAACATCGTCGCCGACGATGCCGTTGTATTCGGTGAACCCCACCAAATCGGTGAACAGGATCGAGCCGACTACCGCCCCTGAAGGGCTGAGCACGGTCATCGCGAGGCGATGTCGACGCGACCGCTCACAGAACGGGCGGTGACCGTGCAGTCGTAGTCCTTATCGGATGGTGCTGCGGGCGCCTCGTCGGTGGTGCGCCGCACTCGGGCGCCCGAGGGCACCGATACCGAGATCCGACCACTGACGGTTTCCGCGTCCACATCGTGGGGCTCCACCATGCGGATGTCAATCCGCCCGCTGATGCAGTGTGCTCGAGCCGTACCGGCGACCGCGGCGAGCTCGACTCGGCCGCTCGTCGTGGACACGTCGCAGTCGTGACACTGCCCGACGGTGACCCGGCCACTCGATGTTCGCACCCGGCAGTCGCCGTCCACTTGCTCCACCTTGATGCGGCCACTCGCGGACCTTGCGTCAAGCGATGCGGCGTGTTCGGCGGTGATTCGGCCAGACGTGGACACCACCGAAAGGCTGCCCACTCGACCCTCGACGGCGGTTCGCCCCGAGGTGGTGCCGATCATCACGTCGACCCCGATCGGCACTCGCGCCTCCACCGAGCTCGAGGTGGCCTGTGCGGTGACCGTCGACCCGTCCTGGGTGACCTCGACACCGCCCGACACCCGGACATCGCGGCGATTCTCGGCGATGACCGTCACCCGGCCGCTCGTGGTGGTGATGCGCACCGCTGTGACCGCCACGAGTTCGTCCACCGATGTCACAACTCGACGTTACGGACAGGGCACGCTCACGGCAAGCGATGTGCCACCAGTCTCAGCAGCCGGCTCGTGCCCACCGGTAAGCGCGCATAGGAATCCTTCGGCCTACGGGAACAGCACCGGGATGTTGCGCGGGCCTCGGACCTGGCCGCCGGCCCAGGTGACTTCGCCGGCGGGATCGAGGCTGAACTCGGGGATACGGGCCAGCCACTCTTCCACGGCGACCCGCATTTCCATGCGCGCCAGGTTGGAGCCGGCGCAGCGATGAATCCCGGCGCCGAAGGCGACATGGCGGTTGACGAGCCGGTCGATCTGCACGGTGTCGGCGTCGGGGAAGGCTTCCGGGTCGCGGTTCGCTGCAGGGAAGTTCATGATGATGCGATCACCGGCATGCATGGGGCAGCCGGCCACCTCGGTGTCCTCGGTGACGATGCGCGCCATGGTGACAGGGGAGTAGGCGCGCAGGAGTTCCTCGATCGCCGTGGGCATCAGCTCGGGTTCGGCCACGAGGCGCCGGCGATCCTCGGGATGGGTGGCGAGGTGCCAGAGGGCCGATCCGATGGCTGACCACGTGGTGTCGACCCCGGCAATGAGGGTGAGGGCCACGGTGCCGAGGATGTGTCCGTCCGGCACCGGTTCACCGTTGACCTCGGTGCGGAGCAGCACACTGATCAGATCGTCGCCGACCCCACCACGACGCGCCTCCATCTCGCCAAGGAAGTAGCCGATTGCCGCATTGCGTGAGCGTTTGCGCCGCTCTTCATCGTGGGCGAACTCGAGCACGTCGCGAACCCAACCGGTGAAGGTGTCGGAGAGCTCCTCAGGGACGCCGAGCACAAGACCGATGACCCGCACCGGGATCTGCTGGGCGTAGTCGACGGCGGCGTCGGCTCGTCCCGCATCGGCGAACCCGGCGACCAGTTTGCGACACAGCTCGCGCGTGTAGACCTCGTAGTCGAGGACGCGGTTCGGTGAGAACCACGGGAGCAACAGCCGCCTCGTCCAGGTGTGCTCAGGAGGGTCGGCACTGATCGGCGGCACGCCGGCCGGAAGGAGCCCGTCGTCGGCGCCATCGGCGGGCGGGATCACGCCCACCTCCCGCGAGCTGAACCGTTCGACGTCACGGGCGATCGCGGTGACGCCGGCGTAGGTCGTCGGCAACCACGATCCTCCCCAGCGGTCCGTGCGGGCGATCGGGCAGCGTTCGCGCAACTCGTCCCAGATCGGGAACGGATCACGGACGTAGGCCGGATCGAGAACGTCGTAGTCGGTCGCCCAGTCCGTCACCGCATCGCTCATTGTTTGTCCCTCCTTCTCCTCGCGCCGTTCGAGTGCGAGCGAGATCGCTAGTCTGCCGGAAGCAGGCGCGAGACGCTCGCGCCTGCCAGGAGGATCAGAACGATGGCGGTCGCTTCTCGCGGAGGGCGGCAATGCCTTCGCGGTACTCCTGGCCGCCCATCAGCGCGCTCATCAACACCTCGGCTTCGTCGATCGACGCTCCGAGGTCGAAACGGATGAGATCCCGAGCGATCTGGCGCTTGGCGGTCTGGACGGCCGACGGCGACACGCGCTCACTGAGCAGGTGGGCGTAGTCCATCGCGTGGGGCAGTACCTCTGAACTGGGCATCGATCCGTTCACCAGCCCGAGTCGCTCGGCTTCGTCGCCGAGTATGACCCGGCCCGACAGCAGCAGATCGTTGGCCCGGGTGAGGCCGATCAGCTTGGGGAGCAGCCACGAGAGCCCGTACTCCGCGGGGATTCCGATCTTCGGCGCTGCCGTGGTGAGCTTGGCGTCGGCAGCAACGAATCGTATGTCGGCATAGCACGCGAGGACGAGGCCGACCCCGGCACACGCTCCGTTGATGGCGGCGATCACCGGGATGCGCAGCCCGAAGTGCCAGGCGAAGTGGTGATCAAAGGCGGGGTCGAGGCCGTAGCCCGGATTCGCCGGCGCCTCTCGGAGGCCATCGTCATAGCGTTCCTTCTCGGCGTGTTTCGCCAGCGCCTCGGTGTCGGCTCCGACACAGAAGGCGCCGCCCGCACCCGTGACGACGGCGGCGCGGATGTTCGGGTCTCTAACGGCTTCGGCCAAACACGCCCGATACTCCGTGTGCATGCGGCCGGTCCACGCGTTGTGCCGGTGCGGCCGGTTGAGCGTCACCACCGCGACATGGCGATCGACGGCGTAGCTCGTCGCCTTCAGCTCCGTGCCGTTCAACTCCACGGCGGAAGCCCTCAGCCGCGGGCGTGCTGCGCAA
>JANPDB010000421.1:0-2953 GCA_031431255.1 Acidimicrobiia bacterium
GGGCCGCAACGGTCTTGTCGATGGTCGCCGGGTCGCGGCCGATGTCGGCGCAGTGCCCTTCGAGGATCGCCAGCTTCTGCGTGAACAGTTCCGGCGTCGCCCACACGTTCCACTGGTGGGCGTGCTTGGCGACGATCTTCAACGTTCGCTTCTCCCCGCCGCCGCCCACCATGAGTGGAAGCGGTGACTGCACCGGTTTGGGGTCCAGCGGCGCATCGGTGAGCTTCACGTGCTCACCGTTGAACGTGGTGCGCGCTTGAGAGAAGAGCAGGTTGAGTGCCTCGCAGGTTTCGTCGAAGCGATCCATTCGCCACTTGAGCGTCCCCATCTCCATCCCGTATGCGACGTGCTCGTTCTCCTGCCATCCTGCGCCAAGACCGAGGGTGAAGCGTCCACCGGAGATCTGATCGAGCGTCGCCGCCATGTTGGCGAGCAGCGCCGGATGCCGGTAGGTGTTGCCGAGCACGATCGTGCCGAGTCGGATCGTCGGCACACAAGAAGCAAGCGCGCTTAGCGTGGTCAGCGCCTCGTTGACGACCCCGTCGGCCGGCTCCGGGGCATTCGGCATGAAGTGATCGGAGTACCAGAGACAGTCCCACCCGAGCTGTTGGGCGCTCTGCGCAGTGGAGAGGGTGTCCGCCCAGGGGTAGGACGTGTTGATCCAGTAGCCGAAACGCATCCCTGCACCCTATGGCCCCGGCGACCGCGACCCCATTTCCGTTTCTTGTGCCCCGCCTAAATCGCCCGCACCCGCACCGGGACACCGGTCATGTGGGCCTGGCTCGACAGTGGTTCGAAACTGCCGGGCCCGACGGGGAGCAGTGCGTTGGGATTCGATCCGGGATTCGCGGCGGCCACGCGCAGGCGAGGGCTCGCCGCGTGACCCCACCCGTGAACCATCGAGACCACGCCTTCCATCAGATCGTCGTCGATCTCGACGACCGACTCGATCTCACCGTGGGCACTCGCGACAATCACGGTCGACCCATCGACGAGGTCGAGTCGGGCCGCATCCTCTGCGCGCATACCGAGCGGGTTGCCGGTCCGACCGTTTCGCTTCATCCGTTCGACGTTCGCGAACCACGAGTTGTGCATCCATGCGTCACGTTTGTGGATGAGCAGAAGCTCGCCGTCCGCCCGCCTCGACGCTCCTGCCCTCCCCTCGTCGAAGAGAACGTGGCTGCGGTCGAGCGCCTCCGTGAAGGACGGCGGGCAGCAATCGACCAACCCGTCGACCGTGTGAACTTGATGCGAGAAGAACGATCCGGGGAGAGGCGGAGGCAGTTCGCGTGGCTCGTGATCCATTTGCAGGTCGGCCAGCGACAAACCGCTCCCCCGCTCCAACATGTGCCGCCACTTCGACCAGGGGTCTGGCTCCTCGCCATCGGCGAGGCCGTCGAAGAGGTTCGGTCGACCCATCTTCTCCAGCAGACGGTGGGCGATCCACCATTCCGGCCGACGCTCGCCAAGCGGTGCGACGACTGCGGGTGTGTACTGGGCGAAGGGCCGGGCACTCGTTCCGAGGTTGACGATGTTCAGATCGTCGCGCTCATACATGTCGGTCGACGGGAGCACGACGTGGGCATACTCGCTCGTGGCGCTCGGATAGATGTCGATCACGACGAGAAGTTCCAGTTGCTCGAACGCTTTGCGCAGCCGGTCCTCGCCGGCGATCGACAGGAGCGGATTGCCGGCCACCACGATCATCGCCCGAATCGGGGTGTCGCTCTCCAAGATCGATTGCGACATCATCGTTCCGGGGAGCGACCCTCGACGAAGGCGGCCGAACTCGGTCTCGGCATAACCCTGCTCCGGCACTCCGGCACCGGCGCGAGCGTTGGGATAGAAGCCGTCGCTCTTGAGATTCCCGCCGATCACGTCGAGTCGGCCGGTCACGAACGACAGCATGTGCACGAGCCAGTAGGCGAGCGTGCCCTGGCGGCCCATGTTGATGCCGGTCGACGCATGGACGGAAGCGCGTGGCGTCAACACCCAGGCGGCGGCGAGTTCTCGAACCGTTTCGGCCTCTATGCCGGTGACCTCAGCCGTCCGGTCCGCCGGATACTGGGAGACGTATGCGCGCAGATCATCGATTCGCCGACCATGTGCGGCGATCACCGATGTGTCGAATCCGTCGAGGCGGTCGATCTCATGCAGCAGTGAGGCGAGGAACCAGACGTCGGTGTCGGGCCTGATCAGGATCGTGTCACCGACTCCCTGTTCCGGGGTTTCGATCCGTCGAGGGTTCACGAACACCATCCGTGCGCCGCGTCCGGCGGCGCGCTTCATCTCACCGAGCACGTTCGGAATCGAATAGAACGAGGCCTGGGACGCACGGGGGTTCTCACCGATGATCAGGCAAAGGTCGGTGTTGGCGAGGTCGGGGATGGGGTGGACGGTGCTGGAGCCGAACACGGCTTCGCTGGCGACGAACTTGTTCGCGCAGTCCTGCGTTCCCGACGAGAACGACCGTCGGATTCCGAGCGTTCGGAGCAAGGTCCCCGTGTGGAGTTGACCGAGAGCGTTGAACGCCGTGGGGTTTCCGACGTAGGCACCAACCGCACCGATCCCGTGCTCGGAAATGATGGCGTCGAGTCGCGTGGCTGTGTGGGCGAGAGCAGTGTCCCAGTCCGCGGCCTTCCACGTTCCGTCGGCAGCGCGGAGCATCGGCGTGTTCAGACGATCGGGGTCATGGTGGAGGTCAACCGCGGCGAGGCCTTTATGGCAGGCGAAGCCCTTCGTGACTGGGTGCGACCGGTCCGGCGACAGCTTGACAAGCCGCCCCTGTTCGACCGTCGCAATCAGCCCGCAACTCGGTTCGCAGATGCGACAGAACGTCTTGACCTGTTCGTGCGTGGCGTCGTTCGTCATGGCTGGCCCCTGTCGCGAGATGGCGACAGTCTCGCCGGTCGACCCGGGCGAAAGCGAGTTGCCGGGGGTGGAGATCTTCGCA
>JANPDB010000422.1:0-1799 GCA_031431255.1 Acidimicrobiia bacterium
CAACGTGTCGAGGAGCGCGACCTCGCGATCACCGAAGTCGGCAGGAGAGTCGAGAGCGTGGTCGACGGACATGGCTTTTGACCGTAGGCCCACGCGATTTCGTCGGTGTTGACCCGACGTTACGGTTGTGTTTCGGCCGGGCCCACCCGACTGACGCGATGTGCCGACGCGTTGGTGTCAGGCAAAGGCGCGGACGACGAGCGCGTCGCCCTGACCGCCGCCGCCGCACAACGCTGCTGCGCCGACACCGCCGCCCCGACGACGCAGCTCGTGGAGCAGCGTCAGGGCCAGACGGTTGCCTGAAGCACCGATCGGATGGCCGAGCGCAATCGCACCGCCGTTGACGTTCACGACGGCATCGGTCACGCCAAGGTCGGCCATCGACGCCAAGGCGACGGAGGCGAACGCCTCGTTCATCTCGAACAAGTCGACGTCGCCAACGGCCATCGACACCCGCGCCAGCGCGGCGAGAATCGCCTGCGACGGCTGGTGGAGGAGCGAGGCATTGGGCCCGGCCACCATGCCGTAGCTCACGACCTCGCCAAGTGGCGCGACACCGAGTCGCTCGGCGGCGGCCCGTGACATCACCACGACGGCGGAGCCCCCATCACTGATCTGCGACGCGTTTCCCGCGGTGATGGTGCCACCGGCCTCGAAGCTCGCCCGCAGACTGGCCAGCGAGTCGACGGTGGTACCGGGTCGCACCCCTTCGTCGGTCTCGACGAGCAGGGGATCGCCCTTTCGCTGGGGGATCGACACGGCGATGATCTCGTCGGCGAATCGACCGTCCTTGATCGCTGCTGCGGCTCGTTCGTGGGACTGCGCGGCGAACACGTCCTGGGCTTCGCGCTGCATCCCCTCGGCCTTGCCGTACCGCTCCGTCCCGAGGCCCATGGCGACGTTGTCGAACGCACAGGTGAGCCCGTCGAACATCATCGAGTCGATGATCGACTTGTCGCCAATGCGCATCCCGGCGCGAGCGTCGGGCAAGAGGTAGGGCGCGTTGGTCATCGACTCCATGCCACCGGCCACGACGATGTCGGCGTCGCCGACGGCGATCATCCGGTCGGCCTCGATGATGGCGTTGAGGCCCGACAGGCACACCTTGTTGATCACTGTGGACGGGACGCTCATCGGAATCCCGCCCTTGACCGCCGCCTGCCGCGCCGGAATCTGTCCGGCGCCCGCGAGGAGCACCTGGCCCATAATCACGTGGTCGACCTGATCGCCGGTGATGCCCGCCCGTGCAAGGGCGGCGGCGATGGCGTGACCACCGAGGTCGGTGGCGGAAAGACCGGCGAACGCGCCGGCCAGTTTGCCGATGGGGGTGCGGGCACCGGCGACGATGACGGATCCAGGCATGGGAGCTCCTCTTCGTAGGTCGCCACGGACAGCATCCGTGGGTCGAACGCGCCCGCGGCATCGTGGACGTGCAGGCGAAGTCTGACCCGAACAGTGGCGCCTCGCCAACCGGGTCGACGCCGTGGTCCGGCTGGCCTCCAACCGCACGGTGCCGGGCAACGCTGAATGGAAATCATGAATATGCACGACCTACCGTGCATGTATGCAAACCAATCAGACGCCGTTCGCGCGAGCGATCGTGGACTTGATCGAGTCCGGCGCGCCCGCCGCCGATCTCGCCGCCGTACCGCTTCCCGAGAGCTACCGGGCGGTCGTGGTCCGACGCGAGGACGCAGCGATGTTCGAAGGGCTTACCTCCGAGGACAAAGATCCACGCAAGAGCCTTCACGTGCAGGATGTCGCTCTGCCCGAACTGGCGCCGGACGAGGTGTTCGTCG
>JANPDB010000423.1:0-4308 GCA_031431255.1 Acidimicrobiia bacterium
GATGTCAGGGTGGCCTGACGCTGTGAGTGTTGTTCTTGGCAGGTTGCCGTCCGACCCGTTGGAGGCGTTGCGTGAGCTGACGCGGGCCGAGGCTGAGCTGGGCGAGCTTCGCCGTCAGGTTGTCGCTGACGCGCGTGCGGCTGGGGTGTCGTGGGATCAGATCGGCGAGTCGCTCGGCATGACGCGTCAGTCGGCGTGGGAGTACTTCTCCCGCCCCGCACGTGAATCAATGGCTGCACGAGCTGCGATGTCTTCGTTAGACGAAGACGAGGCGATGCGCTTGGCGGTCGAGGAGACACGGGAAGTTCGACGTCGGCGTGCCCGCGGAGCCGGTCCGCGTCGTCCTCGACGCGAACGTGTTCGTTTCAGCCGCGATCGGGCGCGGTCCGTCAACGCGACTGGTCGACCAGTTGATGTCGGGCCATGCTTCGTTCGAAGTCATCGTGTGTCCGAGGTTGATCGGCGAGATCAGTGATGTGCTCGATCGTCCGCGTCTGCGTAAACGAATCAGCGCTGAGGACGCTCGCGAGTTCGTCGGAACGATCTCGGCTCTGCCGAGCCAAGTACCGGACCCGTCGGAGATTGCTGTTGTGACCCGGGATGCCGACGATGACTACTTGGTTGCGTTCGCCAGAGAACACGACGCTGTGTGGATCGTCACCGGCGACGACGATCTTCTCGATTGGGTGGAGCAGGAACCTCGGACAATCGCGCCCGCAGCGTTCGAGCAATGGTTGATCGAACGGCCTTGAAAATTCGCTGAGGTCGGTCGGCTTCCAACTGGACGCGATAGTACGCGCGCGTACTTAGACCACTCTACGAACTGCCTGGACTGGGGTGTGTTTGGTGGACAAAATGTGGGCGCAGTAGCACGTAACCGCATGTCGTGGACTGTCTGGACAGTCATCCTCACGTTGCCACGGTGAGGGTCGCGGGTTCGAATCCCGTATTCCGCTCCAAAGTATCCCCTGGTCAGAGGCGAGCGAGATCGACTTTTCGAACGACACCGTCACGTCGTACGCGACGACCACCTTCTTCTCCGAACGGCCCGCGGCGAAGTCTTCGATGTCATCGCGCCGGAAGACCCAGTTCCTTCCATCGGCTCGAACTCCGTCGAGCCTTGCCTTGGTCGTCTCTGCCGGGTCGCCAGGTTCGGCGGCAACCTTTCTCACGTACCGTTCGGAGACGCCGAGTAGAGCGGCAACCTGTTCTGTCGACAGGATCTCGCCCGGTTCCCCGGTCGGTGACACGGCTACCTTCGATCTCGTCGGATCGGCCCGACCTGATGATCCGACTGCGCTGACCAACGTCTCGGTGGTCAGTGGATGGTTGCCCTCCAACACGGTCCTGAACGTCTCGGTGTGGACGGGTCCAGTGAGCTGGTAGCCATCAACTCCGCGTCCGCGCCACACTCCTGCGGTCGTCGGCGTGTCGGCGTAGTAGCCGACTAGCGATGCGTTCGGCTGAGGTCGACGGATGCCGCGTTCGAGGTAGTCGATGATCTGACCGATGGCCGAACCGACGCCATCAGACGAAGAGCCGAGCGGGGTCACGGAAACAATGGGCACCTCTGCTCATTCGCCGCCGAAACCCCGAATGCGACCTGCAGCGATCCCTAGCTAGGTCGCGTCGCCGGGCGCCTTGCGTTTACAGAATGTCTGCCATCGATGATATGAAGCCTGGCAGCGACGCGAAGGCTGCGACGGCGATGAGGACGCGGCCAGCAGCCAGCAGCCGTGCGTTGCCCCAGATGCGCCGAACGACGGGCTGCGTCGATATCGCTGCTCCGGCCAACATCGTGACGACGACGACGCCACCGACGAAAACGGCAGGTATGAGGAGCAACAACGGCAAGTATGCGAACACGACGCTTCTCCTCGCAGCAAACAGCGGGAGCGAGCGACTGACGCGTGCCGTAACCGCGACAACAACGAGGGCATGGAGAACTGCGAGCGCGGCGAAGGCGGAAACCGCAAGCCAGGCCGGGGCAACGAGATCGAAGTCGGGGTTGTTTGATCGGAGAGGCTCGACGCGGCTGCCCAGCGTTACCAGCAGGAGCCCTCCCAAGACGAGTCCACCTACCCGGCCATTTGGCAGCCACTTGCGCAGCAGCAGGTAGATCACCGCCGAGACGAGACCGGCGAAGAGACCACCGAAGACGACGAAGCCGATCGTGCCCCCGACCGTGATCTCACCGACAATTTCGTCTGCTTCGGTGATCAGCCCTTGGGCACGGTCGCCAGACGTGGCGGCCAGCAACCGCATGACGAGCCGACCCCCAGCCCCGGCAGCGACGATCCCCGCGACAACCCCGCCAATCAGGCCGATGTCGAGGAACCACAGCGCGCGTTTGGCCTGGTTGGAGAAGTTCGCATGCTCAGCCGGTGGTGGAGTCGCGAAATCGAGCGGCCCCCACCTCGCGGCCAACCCCACGCCAATGAAGAGCAGGACAAGGCATACGACCACGATCGGATTCACTTCTTCATTGTGGCCCGGCAGACGCTTTCCGTGCCGGGGCAAATCGCGTCCCCGCCGGGTGGCTCGTTTTTGCGGTCCATGCTTCGTCGTTCACGATCCGGTAGAGCGTGAAGGAGGCTTGTCGGTTGATGTTTCCCTGAAGCAAAAGTGCGAGGATTCGACGGTGAGCGATTCATCGGTGGTGCCTGTTCGCTACCCGCGATGGATTGTCGAGGACGAACCGACGCCGAGGTTTCCGATCTGGACCCGCGGCAACGCCGGCGAGGTGTTTCCCAACGTCGTCACGCCGCTCGGCGGCACCATTTACGCCGACGCGCCGACGATCGGTCACCGCCGCAACTTCGCTCAGATGGGCGTGTTTACCGAGGCCGAGGTCGACAAGCACGGCATCGTGGTGTCCGGCATCTTCGGTGGCTACCTGTACCTCAACATGTCGGTATTCCGGCTGATGGGGGTTCGCACGCCGGGCTTGAGCCCCGAGATGACCGACGAACAGGGCTTCGGTGTCAGTGACGCTCCGCCATATTGCCGAATGCCAGGTGATCGAAGCGTCGGCGCATCGCTTCGCCTGTCGCGCTGGGCGGTGCGGACCATGCGGCGCCCGAACACCGGCCAGGCCGACGAGGCCCGCGTCCGGGCCGATGCTTGGGTGGCCTCATTGCCCGACACCCAGCTCGCTTCTGACTCCGAACTGCTGGCACTCGTGCCGAGCTTCACTGCGCGCATTGCCGAGTTCTTCGTGCCTCTGGGCAACGCCACCGCAGTCGCCGGGGTCGGACGGGGCGCACTAGAACAGATGCTCCGGCGAGGCACAGGCGGAGATCCGACGCTGCTCGTCAACCGTTTGACCGCCGGGCTCGGCACCATCGAGTCGGCCCTACCGGCGAAACGCCTCTGGCAGATCGGGCGAATGGTTGCCGCCGACGCATCGTTGACCGCGCTGTTCGACCGGGGGCTCGACACGACTGCCGAGAGCCTTCCATCGAGTCCCGGAGACGATCGCTACGCTGCCTTCGACGCCGCGTTCGCGTCGTTTCTGCGCGACCACGGCCACCGCGGACCCGACGAATACGAACTCGCCGCACCGTCGTGGGCGTTGGCGCCGCGTATCGCGCTTGCGCTGATCGACCGGCTCCGTTTCGCCCCACCCGAACGTGACCCGGACGTGGTCGCGCTCAGGTTGGCCGCTGACCGGGCGGCAGCTGTCGGCGAGGCGCTAGACCTCGTTCCGCGGCCGATGCGTTCCATGTTCCGCCGAGCGCTCCACGTGTCCGAGGTCGGCGCAGCAGCTCGGGAACAAGCCAAGGATGCGATGGTGCGCGAACTCGGCGCAATGAAATGCGTGCTGCACGAGCTCGCCCGCCGAGCCCGTGATCGTGGCGGCCCGACTGATCTGCGAGACGCATTTCTCATCACCGCTGACGAACTTGCAGCGTTCGTCGCCCGGCCCGCCGACCTCGCTGACGTGATCGCCCAACGACGCGAGCAACGTGACTATCGCCAGGCCCGCATCCCGCCGTTCTGGTTCGAAGGCATGATCTCCGACCCATCGACGTGGCCACTCAGGGGCGCCAAGCCCACCAGCGACGAACCGGCGCCGACCATGTTGCGCGGCATGGGCGTGTGCCCCGGGATCGCAGAAGGCCGTGCCCGAGTAGTGCTCGACCCAGCCGACCCGCGCGGGCTCGAACCCGACGAGATACTCGTCGCCCCAATCACCGATCCGGCCTGGACACCCCTCTTCCTGAGCGCCGCCGCTGTGGTGGTCGAGGTCGGCGCACAGCAAAGCCACGCGGCCATCGTCGCCCGCGAGTTGGGCATCCCCGCGGT
>JANPDB010000424.1:0-7597 GCA_031431255.1 Acidimicrobiia bacterium
GAGCCCGAGGGATCGAAGCGGTCCGGTTGCATTCGTGAGGAGATGGGCTGCGCCGACGATGCACAGCGGATGCCAGAGGTAGATCGTGAGCGCACGGGATGAGATCCGGCGGGTTGCGGCAGCCACGCGACGATGGCTGGCGAGGCTCCGCAGCGGCTGTTCCACCACGCTCAAGGTCCCGAGCGTCGCAATGCCGAGCAGGGCGATCAGCGGGTAGGAGCTGTTGACCCCCCCGGCCGGAGTGCCGACGGTCCTGGCAAAGAGAAATGCTCCGGTCCAACCGAAAGCAGCTATAAGAGCCTTCGTTTTCCGGGATCCGATGACTCTCCTCGTGCCGTAGGCAATCCCGATAACGGCAAAGAACCCATAGACGACGAAATCTCCGAAAAGCAGGTGGATCTGTCCGCTCCCGAGATACGGCACCCCCACCGTCGATGCCGCGGACAGGGAAGCGATTCCGATGACGACCGCAGTCGCGCTCATGCGGAGATGGCGTGCCGCGACGCGCAGGATCGGAGTGAGGACGGTGATCCACAACACGGCGCGCAGATACCAGAGGTGCGATGACAGCCAACCGCCGCTCCACGAGGTGGCAGTGGGGTCGACGACGGGGAGCACCCAGGCTGTGAGTTGCGAGATGCTCGGCTTGACGGAGGCCGGGTTGACGACGGCGTACGCAAAGGAGAACGCGGCAATGGTCACGCCGTAGACCCAGAACGGAACCAGGAGCCGGCGGCCTCGCCGCTGGACGAACGAGAGATGGCCGGACGGGCTCGGCCGTGTCACCGTACCCAGGACGAAGAACATGACCGGTAGCGCGGCTATCCACGTGAGCCACGTCTGCGCGAAGAGATGCCAGAAGATGATGCGGACGAGGGCAACGCTCCGGAGGAGGTCGAGGAGCGCGTCGCGTTCCCCTGCTCGTTTCGGTAATTCGTTCGAATCGGTGCAATAGGACCTTTGACCTATTTCTGACGATGACGCTGCTACATCGTGGCGAGTGCTCGATGTCCGTAGCCGATCCATGCCGAATACTTATCGGTGATTGCGGTAAGGAACTTATGAGCGGAAAGCAAGAAATCGGTAAGTATCTTCACCCAGGAGGATGGTTGTCGCCGCCCGGAGGAGCCTTCGGGAGAACCAGCGAACGCGCCAGCGGTCGCGGTTACCTGGCGTAGCGCTGCGCGTCGATGGCCTCGACCAGTGCCCGTGCACGTCCGGCGGTGTCACCAACTTCAACGTCCGCGCGCATGGCGATGACGAGACCTCGGCCGGGCACGATGAAGAGTCCGCCGGTGGCGGTGTGGTGCCCGAGGATCTGCGTTCCGTCGGGTGACGGGCAGGGGCAGTAGGTCCACAAACCGAGTCCGGCGCGGTTCTCGTCGAATCGCTCCATCTCTCGCAGCGACGAGTCTCGAAGGACCCGGCCCGGCGTGGTGAGCGCTTCACCCCACAGTGCAAGGTCGGCCGTGGTCGACATGATGCCGCCGCTCGAGAAGGCCGGCCATCCCAGCCGATCGGGTGGCTCGAGGCGCGTGCTCGGCATACCGATCGACGCGGCCAATTCGCTCACGAGGTCGCCGTACGGACGTCCGGTCACCTGTTCGAGGAGAAGGCCGAGGTAGAGGAAATTGCTGTTGGTATAGGCGGTCACGGAGTCGACGGGAGCGCGGAGCGGGGCGCGGAGCGACATTTCGACGGCGTCACGGGGCGAGATGGGCGCGGTGGCGACGTAACTGGGAGCGGCGTTGTAGTCGACCAATCCCGATCGGTGGCGGAGGAGATGGCGGACGGTGAGGCCGGGAGGAACCGGTGCGCTGATCCCTGTCAGCGGTGCGAGCGGTGCGTCGAGGGAAATGGTACCCAGCTCCACTTGGCGCAGGACGAGGGCCGCCGTGATCGTCTTCGTGACGCTGAGGCTCCGGTACCGCTGCATGGGGTCTGGCGCGACGCCGCCGTTGCGGGCCGAGCCCGTCCAGGCTCGGCCGTTCTGGCGAACCGTGACGGACATCGCCCCGAGGTCGCTACGCGATGCTGTCCACAGCGTGAGGAGATCCTGCAGCTCGCCTGGATCAAGGGGCCGTCCGCGGGCTGCGGGCGCCGGGTCTCCGCCCACTGGTGGTGCGGTGATCGTGATGCCGGCAACCTCGGTCCGAACCAACGACGTGGCTGGTGGCGAGTCGCTTGCGATCGGAGTCGTCGACAGAGCCGTGCGGCGGCGCCCGGCGGCTCGGGCAGCCCTTTCTTGCTGGCGCTTCGCGATGCGGTCGGCTCGGAGCCGGGCCTGTTCGGCCTGACGGTGCAGTTGACGGGCGACTCGCGCCGCGCTCCGCTGCACGGAAGCAGTGGCTGCGGCAGCCGGCGTGGCCGAGGGGAGCGGCGAAAGCGTCGCTGCCGCAGCGGGGGAAGCAGCGACGCCGAGGGACAAGAGGGCCAGAACTGCCATTCGCGCTGTTCGCCCGGCTATTCGCCTCACCCGACAACGATGCCACGTGCCGGCTGGCACGTCTGTAGACAGCGATCAGATTGAGTCGAACGCCCCATCAAGATGTGTCGACGGATGGTCGCCCGCGACGGACGACGGCAAACCGGCGCCGCCTGTCGACCGACCGCCACTAGCGTTTCCTCACCCAATCCAGCAGAGAACGTGTGTACCCGAATGACCTCCGAAGCTGCCGCCGACGTCCCCGCTCCCGTGCCCACCGACTTCATCCGTGAGCAGGTTCGTCGCGACATCGCGGAGGGCCGCAACGGCGGGATCGTGGCTACCCGTTTCCCGCCCGAACCCAACGGATACCTCCACATCGGCCATGCGAAGGCGATCTGTCTGAACTTCGGCCTCGCCGAGGAGTTCGGCGGCACCTGCAACCTGCGGATGGACGACACCAACCCGCTCACCGAGAGCACCGATTTCGTCTCCGGCATCCAGGAGGATCTTGGCTGGCTCGGTTTCGAGTGGAACGGCAACGTCAAGTTCGCGTCGGATCAGTTCGAGCAGCTCTACGAGTGGGCGCGACTGCTCATCTCCAAGGGCGTTGCCTATGTCGACGATCAGGACGCCGAGACCATCGCCGCCACTCGCGGATCGATCAGTGAGCCGGGTGTCAACTCGCCGTTCCGCGACCGGTCGGTCGACGAGAACCTCGAGTTGTTCAGTCGTATGCGCGCTGGTGAGTTCCCCGATGGCGCGCGGGTGTTGCGGGCGAAGATCGATATGGCCCATGTGAACGGGCAGATGCGCGACCCGATCATGTACCGGATCCGTCACGCGCATCACCACCGGTCCGGTGACGCCTGGCCGATCTACCCGACCTACGACTGGGCGCACGGCCAGTGCGATGCCGCCGAAGGGATCACGCACTCGATCTGCACCCTCGAGTTCGACGCGCACCGCCAGCTCTATGACTGGTTCCTCGATCAACTCGACCTTCCGGGCATCCGGCCCGCGCAGTACGAGTTCTCGCGGCTCAACCTCACCCATATCGTCATGTCGAAGCGCAAGCTCGCCCAACTCGTACGCGAGCATACGGTTGAGGGTTGGGACGACCCGCGCATGTCTACGCTCCGCGGCATGCGCCGACGCGGCTACCCGCCTGCGGCCATCCGGGCATTCTGTGCCGAGGTCGGCGTGTCGAAGGTCAACTCGACGAACGAGATCGAACTCCTCGAATCGTTCGTGCGCGACGAGCTCAACCGGACCTCACTTCGTCGTATGGCTGTGCTCCGTCCCCTCCGCGTGGTGATCGAGAACTTCCCCGAAGACGAGGTGGAGTGGCTCGACGCCGTCAACAACCCCGAGAACGAAGCCGACGGAAGCCGCAAGGTCCCGTTCTCGAAGGTGATCTACCTGGAGCGTGACGACTTCATGGAGGAGCCGGCTCCGAAGTTCTACCGTCTCGCCCCCGGCCGCGAGGTGCGCCTTCGCTATGCGTATTTCCTTCGCTGCACCGACGTGGTCAAAGACGCCGACGGCGAGATCGTCGAGCTTCGCGCCACCTACGATCCCGCCACGGCAGGTGGGCAGGCACCGGATGGCCGCAAGGTGAAGACCACATTGCACTGGGTGTCGGCCGATTATGCGGAGGAGTGTGAAGTGCGGCTCTACGAGCGTTTGTTCACCGAGGCCTATCCCGACGCCCAGGAGGGACGCGACGCGCTCGAGTTTGTCGACCCGAATTCCGTAGCCGTGAGCACCGCGCTGTGCGAGCCGGCGCTCGCGTCGGCCACGCCGGGGGAGCGGGTCCAGTTCGAACGTCTCGGCTACTTCTGCGCCGATGACCTCCGGCCCCGGGTGTTCCATCGCACCGTCGGGCTCAAGGACGAGTGGGCACGGGTGCAGAAGCGGGGCTGAGCCGCAGTGTTCCCTCACGGCAGGCGTCGAGGGAAGTGCGGAACGGGTGATCGGCCGGAGTCGCTATGATCTCTGAGCCATTGGGGAATGGTGTAATTGGCAACACGGCAGTTTCTGGTTCTGCAATTTGGGGTTCGAGTCCCTGTTCCCCAGCCATCCGGCCTCGGTCGGCTGACATCACATCCGGTTCGCCGGAGCAGCACGGCCCCATCGTCTAGTGGCCTAGGACATCACCCTCTCAAGGTGGAGGCACGGGTTCGAATCCCGTTGGGGCTGCCATAAAGCAGCAGGTCAGAGCCGGTCTTCGGATCGGCTTTTCCTTTTCCCGGCGGTTTTTACAGCGTGTTTACAGCATAGGGAGTCAAGCAGGGCCTCAAGGCTGCCGAACAGCATCTGAGGTGATGGCATGAAGGGGACGATCCGAGAGAGGGTCAAGAAGGACGGTTCGACCGTCTACACCTGCCAAGTCGAGGCAGGCCGGGATCCAGATACGAACAAGCGCCGGTACCGGACGGCTACCGCACCGACGCGTCGCGGGGCGAACTCGCTTTTGCACGAGCTGATGAAGGAGATCGACGGCAAAGCCGGTCGGGTGGACGAAGGCACGACGACGACGCTCGGTGCCTTGATCGAGCGCTGGCTCGAGTTGGGTGGCCCCGCCGCTGCGTCGACCCGACAGGTATATGCGGGTTATATCAAGAACCAGATCAAACCGCACCTGTGGGACGTCCGGCTCGATCGGCTAAAGGTCGCCGATATGGATCGTTGGTATCTCGTGCTGCGAGAGTGCGGCCTCAAGCCGGCATCTATCCGCAAGGCGCACACGATTGTTCGCGCCGCCCTCTCCCAAGGCGTTCGCTGGGGGTGGATCTCTGTCAACGTCGCGGCGATGGCGAAGCCTCCCACGGTTGCGAAGCCGGTGATCGCCACCCCGACCGCCCAAGAGGTCAAGCGGTTGGTTGAGTTCATCGCGCCTGAGGATCGCGATTTCGCTACGTACGTCCGTGTTTCTGGCGTGACCGGCGCCCGACCGGGTGAGGTGTGCGCACTTCGATGGCACGACATCAACTTCGTGTCGGGGGACCTGCACGTCCGCCGCCGCATCATGCGGTCGGAAACCGGCATGTACCCGGAGGAGCTCACGAAGACCGGCAAGACGCGAAAGATCCCCCTCGATGCTTCGACGCTTCAATGGGTGCGTGACCACCGCGCCGTGTGCGAAGCCCGTGCTGAGCGAGCTGGAGTTCGATTGGAGGCCGAATCGTTCATCTTCGCTTCCTCCGTCGACGGACGGTCGTTTTGGCGTCCCGACGTCGTCGCTCGTCGGTTTCGGTACTTTCGTGAGAGGGCGGGTATGGGCGCGGTGCCGCTGTACGCACTTCGGCACCAGGCGGCGACAACCATGATCGATGCCGGCGTCGACGCGAAGACGGCATCCGACAGGTTGGGAAACTCGGTAGCGACCATCCTGAGCACCTATACCCGCGGGCGCACCGAGGCTGACGTTGCTGCTGCGAACCTGATGGGCAACCTCTACGACTGATCGGCGACCTCTACTACTGATCGGCGACCTGGCGCTGTTGTGCGGAAACAGCGCCGGTCGTCGCCGTGCGATCACCGACCAAGCCGTCGAGGAGGTTATTGATTGATTTCAGAGGAACGAGGAGTCGGCGCCCCATGCGGATGGCAGGGAGCTGGCCGGTGCGGACGTACTCGTAGGCCGAGGTCCGCGATATCCCGAGCATTGCGGCCGCCTCGTCAACGGAAATGGTTACGCGCTCGATGGTGGTGAGCTCTCGCATCAGAGTCCTTTGATCATTGGGTGACGAGGCGACGGACTGCCTGGACACGTTCGAAGGGGATGGGCCGGATCGAGACAACGTCGCCGGTTGAGGGGGCAACGATCCATTGGGTGGCGTTGATGGCTATGCCGACGTGGCCGAAGTCGTGAACCGGGACGGACCCGCGGTGGAAGATGAGATCGCCGGCGCGCATTGGTTCGGTTTGCCAGTCGACGGAGCGGCCGTATCGGGCCTGGGTGGGAGAGGAGAGCGGACCCGAGGAACGTGTTGAGCGGGACGCGTCCGAGTGGGTGGTGGTGGACGGTGATCGCGGCGAGTTGGGCTCCGGCCCACACGACGCCGAGGAAGGTTGTGGTGATGGCGAGGAGGGCGAGTATGGGTCCGGCTGGGTCGGCTTGGTTCTGGTTCGTGTTCATGGCAGTCGTCTGTGTGCGTAGGGGGTCAGGCGGCGTTGGCGAGGAGGTGGGTGGCCACGGTCTGGACGCGTCGTTGCGCGACTCGCGGTGACATGAAGAGGCGGCCGGCTTGTTGGCGGGCGGAGGTTCCGTCGGTGACGAGGCGGGCGACGATGTTGGCGTCTTCGAGCGTGATGGTGTGGGCGTGGAGTTGTTTGACGAGGCCGGCGAGGACGAGTTCGGGTCCGCTGGTCGCAACGCTTCCTGGGAGGTGCACGCGAAGGCTGAGGGCTTCTTCGAATTCGTCGGCTGGGCCGACGGGCAGGGCGACTCGGGACAGGTGTCGGTAGTGGCGTCGGATCGGGTTCCACGCGGTGTGGACGATCTGCGTTGCGGGCCAGAGGTACGGTGCTTCGGGGGAGAGGGGGGCGGCGGCGTTGGTGAACGCGGCGATGAGTGTGGCGGTGTGGTCGTCGCCGTCGCGTCGAGGGACACGGTGGGTTCCGATGTGGGCGGCGATCCAGGGTTGGAACGCGACGACGATTGCTTGTTGGGCGAGTGGTTCGGTTGCGGAGAGGGCGAGGAAGGCGTTGAGGATTTCGTCGCTGTCGAGTGTGTGGTGCTGCGCGGCACGGATCGCGTCGAGGGGGTTGTCGTAGGCGGCGAGGATGGGGTGTTTGTCGGTCCATGCCTGGTAGCGGCGTCGGCCTCGGGCGGTTGTGAAGGTGGTGGTGAGGTCGTTGCGGATGGCGGTGAGTGTCAACATGACGCTTCACGTTGCGGCGGCAACGTTGCCGCACTGGTTGCCGTATAGGTTGCCGCGCAAGGACTTTTTGGTTGCCGCCCACCGATTTTTGGTTGCCGCCGGGCCTTATTGGTTGCCGTGGACGCCCGGATAGGTTGCCGCCGACCCGAAACCCGTCTCGGCGGGTACGTCAGCGGCCGTAGCTGATCGAGTGCTCGGGTCCGTCGAGGTGGGCGTCTATTGCTCGTCCGATCACCAAAGCGTCGATCGCGTCGCTGATCGTTCCGACGGCCCGCCCGAACGG
>JANPDB010000425.1:0-1858 GCA_031431255.1 Acidimicrobiia bacterium
CACACTGCAACGCATGGCTACTTCCCTCACCTTCCCCGTTCCTGTGAACCTGTCGAGCCGTCGGCACCGCTTCACCTCCGACGCCACGAAAGCGGCCCGTGACGACGCTCGTCGCCGTCACCCCTCGGCGATGCGGGCCGAGCCCCGGGCCGATGTCGTCATCTCCTGTGCCGACTGCAGCCTGCAGCACTCCTCGGCCTGCGACGACTGCATCGTCACCTTCGTGTGTGGAACCACGGTGGCGTTCGGCGCCGCCGAGGCCGATGCGCTGGCGATGTTCCAGGAGGTGGGGCTGCTGCCCGGATCGCAGCACGACGTCCGGGCAACGGCCGCCGGCTGACCCGCTGGCGGTGCCGTTGACTGCCGTGCTGAGTGCCGGAGCGCGCCGGCTCGTGGCGATCCTTCGTAGGCTTCTGCGGTGGTCAGCGATCCGCCGACGCCTTCGCCGGTGGGCCCGCGTCCGTTTGACGGTCCTCGGGCTGGCGGTCGGCGAGAGGCTGCGCACGCTCGCCGTCTGCGCGACCGCCTCTTCGCATTGGGCCGCGCTGGCGGGCTCGATGCGATCGGTGCCACTACGGCCGATGTCTTCACCGAGGCACGCGAGGCCCTCCACCAGCGCAAGGCCGAAGGCCTCCACGGGGGCATGGCGTTCACCTACAAGAACCCGGACCGTTCCACCGATCCGGGCGCGGCCCTTCCGGGAGCCGCCACCTTGATCGTCGGCGCGCGCTTCTATCGTCGGGCCGACGAGGAACCCGGTCCGGAGCCGTCCGGGCGAATCGCCCGCTATTCGTGGACGGACCACTACGCGCCCCTGCGCGCCGGCCTCTCGCAGATTGCCGATGTGCTGCGCGCCGAGGGTTACCGCACGCGCATCCTGGCCGACGACAACACGCTGGTCGACCGCGCCGCTGCCCATCGGGCCGGTATCGGCTGGTTCGGGAAGAATGCCAATCTGCTCATCCCCGGGCGGGGATCGTGGTTCGTGCTGGGCTCGGTCCTCACCGATGCCGCGCTGCCCGTCGCCCAAGATGTCGTCGCCGACGGTTGCGCGTCGTGCACGCGCTGCCTCGACGGGTGCCCGACGGGGGCGATCGTGGCACCGGGAGTGGTCGACGCCCGCCGTTGCCTGGCGTGGTTGGCGCAACGGCCCGGGCCGTTCCCCGAGGAGTTCCTCGGCGCGCTCGGCGACCGGATCTACGGCTGCGACGACTGTCAGGAGGTCTGCCCCCCCAATCGTTCGGTCGATCGTCGGGAAGCGCCGCCGAAGGCCGAACCGGGTTCGCAGCCGTGGACCGACCTCGTGGCCCTGGTGCTCGATGACGATGCCGCGATCCTGGCCCGGCACGGTCGGTTCTACCTGCCGGAGCGCGACGTGAACGTGCTGCGACGCAACGCGCTCATCGCGCTCGGCAACACGGTGCGCGTCGACGGTTCCGGTCGGGTTTCGGAGGGGGTGTGGGCGGCGCTCGGCGCCGGTGCGGTGTCGCCCGACGACGCCGTGCGCCACGCCGCGGCCTACGCACAAGAGCAGATCTTCGGCTCTGCTGCACGCCAGTGACTCGGCGGCCCGTCGAGAGTTCCGTTGCCGCCAATCGTCGCGCGGCCCGCCAGTAGGGTCGCGTCCCGCCATGGCGCATCTCCTCGTCACGAACGACTTCCCGCCGAAGATCGGCGGCATCCAGTCGTACCTCTGGGAGTTGTGGCGTCGTCTCCCCGCCGGCGACGCGAGCGTCTTCACCACCCCCTATGCGGGCACCGCCGAGTTCGATGCCGCCGCGCCGTTGCCCATCGTGCGGAGTCGGCAGAAGGTCCTCCTTCCGACTCCCGTGGTGACCCGACAGGTGCTCTCGTTGGC
>JANPDB010000426.1:0-2568 GCA_031431255.1 Acidimicrobiia bacterium
ATGCGGCGAGGATTGCTGCCATGACCAACGCCGAGGAAACGAAGACCCACTTCCGGACATGTCATCTGTGCGAGGCAACGTGCGGCCTGGAGATCACCACCAAGGGCGCCTCCGTGGTGCGCATCCGCGGCGATCAGAACGATGTGTTCTCGAGTGGCTTCATCTGTCCGAAGGGTTCCACGATCAAGGACCTCGACGGGGATCCCGACCGTGTCCGCCACCCGATGATTCGCCACGGCGAGACGTGGCGCCAGGTCTCGTGGGAGGAAGCGTTCGCCGAGATCGACCGACGCTTCCGCGGCGTCAAGGCCCGACACCCCGATCCCCGTTCGTCGGCGATCTACTTCGGCAACCCGACCGCGCACAACATCTCGTCGAGTCTCTACCTCCGCTCGGTGATGAGTGCCTTGAAGACCACGAACGTGTTCTCCGCCTCAACCGTTGATCAGATGCCGAAGCAGATCTCCGCCGCGCTGATGTTCGGCGCGATGGCTACGATCCCCGTGCCCGACCTCGACCGAACCGACTACCTCTTCATCCTCGGGGCCAACCCGTGGGAATCGAATGGATCGGTGTGCACCGCGCCGGATTTTCCCGGTCGCGTCGAGGCGATCCGGGCCCGCGGCGGCAAGGTCGTCGTGGTCGACCCGCGGCGCACGAAGACCGCCGAGCACGCGGACTGGCATCTCGCGATCCGTCCCGGCGCCGACGCTGCGCTGCTCGCCGCAGTCGTGCACGTGCTCTTCGCGGACGGCCTCGCGACGTTGGGCGACATCGACGGCCGGGTCAATGGGGTCGAGACGGTGCGCGACATCACGGCCGAGACCACGCCGGAATGGGCGGCGCCGATCACCGGTCTCGATGCTGCGGACATCTGTACCTTGGCCCATGAGTTGGCCGCGGCGCCGTCGGCCGCGGTCTATGGACGAATCGGCACGTGCATCAACGAGTTCGGCACGCTGTCGAGTTGGCTCGTCGATGTCGTGAATGTGTTGTCCGGCAATCTCGATCGAGTCGGAGGCGCGATGTTCGGTCTGGCGGCGACGCAGGCCGGTCCGAGCGACGGTCCCGCCCGTGTGGGAAAGAACTTCGACCTCGGACGATGGCAGAGCCGAGTGCGGGGTGCGGCCGAGGCAGGATCGGAGCTTCCCGTGGCGGTCCTTGCCGAAGAGATCGAGACACCGGGTGACGGGCAGATCCGCGCGCTGTTCAGCGTGGCCGGCAATCCCGTGCTCTCGACCCCCGACGGCCGTCGGCTCGAGGCGGCCTTGGCGACTCTCGATTTGTTCGTAGCGGTGGACATGTATCTCAACGAGACAACGCGCCATGCCCATGTGCTGCTTCCTCCGCCGCGCTCGCTCACTCGTCCCCACTACGACCATCTGCTCTACCAATTCGCCGTCCGGTCGGTCGCCAACTGGTCCGACCCGGTGTTCGAGCTCGATGTCGACGAACGACATGAATGGGACACGCTCCTGCGGCTTGGTGCAGTGCTCGCGGGAAGCGGAACCGGGGTCGACGTCGAGGAGCTGGACGAAACGGCGGCAAGGGGGAGACTCGAGAGCGCAGTTCGCTCGCGTCGAAGCCCTGTGTTCGGACGTGATGTCGAGGAGTTGCTCGCGCTCTGCGGCGACGAACGCGGCCCGGCACGCCTGATCGACATCACGCTTCGCTTGGGAAGATTCGGAGATGGATTCGGAGCGCGCCCAGAAGGGCTCACTCTGGCAGTGCTCCGGGCACACCCCCACGGAATCGACTTCGGGCCGCTCATCCCTCGTCTGGACCACGCGTTGACGACGCCGAGCGGGAGAGTCGAGCTCGCACCCCCGGTGTTGGTCGACGATCTCGCGCGGTTCCGTTCAACGGCGATCCCGACGGTAACCATCGCTACAAGCGAACGGTCATCGTCCGCACTGCAGTTGATCGGGCGGAGAGATCTCCGGTCGAACAACTCGTGGATGCACAACGTGAAGGTGTTGGTGAAGGGAAAGCCGCGGTGCACGCTCCAGATGCATCCCGACGATGCGTCCGTTCGGAACATCCATGATGGCGAGACGGTGCGCGTCGCGTCGTCCGTCGGCGCAATCGATGTGCACGTTGCGGTGACGGACATCGTTCGTCGAGGCGTTGTGTCACTTCCACACGGTTGGGGTCATCACCGCGACGGCGCGCAACTGGCTGTCGCTCGAGCGAACGCTGGTGTCAGTTTCAACGACCTTGTCGACAGTTCGTTGATCGATCCGCACAGCGGCAACGCCGCGCTCAACTCGACGACGGTGGTCGTCGAGGCGCATCCACTCATCGAGTAAGTAAGCACACGTATCGATGGATTGGTAAGCGTGCTTGGCAAATAGCACGGCGGGGTGGCGAAAGCCAGTACCTCAGATCCCAGTACTGGCAGGGGTTGTGGGGGGGTCGCCGCTCACGACCCCGGTTTTTCAAGGTGAATGCTTGACTTGTGCGCGCAAATCTTCTTCTCTTTCTCCCTTGTAAGTCGTCGTGCCAGGAGGCAGTCGTGAACAAGACAGAGCTCATTGAGGCAGTTGCGGAAGCAGCGGGCCTTACCAA
>JANPDB010000427.1:0-2052 GCA_031431255.1 Acidimicrobiia bacterium
CAGAAGATCTACATCACCTGGGGCGAGCACGACCTGACCGAGAACATCGTCCACCTCGTGCTCGCTCGCGTCGACGGCGCCCCCGCCGGCACGAAGGGGATCTCCTGCTTCATCGTCCCGAAGTTGCTGGTCGATGGCGACGGCGCCATCGGAGCGCGCAACGACGTCCGCGTCATCTCGACCGAACACAAGATGGGACTGCACGCGTCGCCGACCTGTGTGCTCGCGTTCGGCGACGGTGGGGAGGGCGCGGTCGGAGAATTGATCGGCGAGGTCAACGACGGCATGCGGGTGATGTTCACGATGATGAACAACGCTCGCCTCGCCGTGGGCCAGCACGGCCCGGCGCTAGCCGAGCGCGCGTACCAACTCGCCTCCGCCCACGCGCTCAACCGGGTGCAGGGACGCGTGGTCGGCTCGAACGATCCCGGCGCCACGATCTCCGGCCACCCCGACGTCCGGCGCATGCTCTTCACCATGCGCGCCTACACCGAGGCGATGCGCCATCTGATCTTCCTCAATGCGTTGGCGATCGACGAGTCACGTGTGTTGGCCGACGAGACGGCGCGAGCTCGTGCGCAGGAGCGCGCCGACCTTTTCACCCCGCTCTCCAAGGCGTGGTGCACCGATCTCGGCAACGAGGTCACCTCACTCGGCGTGCAGGTCTTCGGCGGCATGGGGTTCTGCGAAGACACGGGCGCGGCCCAGTTGTACCGAGACGTGCGCATCGCGGCGATCTACGAAGGAACCAACGGCATCCAGGCCCTGGACCTGATCGGCCGCAAGATCGGCATGCGGAATGGTGAGGTCGTCCGTGAGCTGCTCGGCGAGATTCGTACGTGTGCAGATCAATTGCCTCCGCAGCTCTCCGCTCCGCTCCTCGCCGCGGTCCAGGCGAGCGAGCGGACATCGGCGTGGCTGCTGGAGAATGGACGAACCCGGCCGCGCGACACGTTGGCCGGCGCGACACCGTTCCTTCGTCTCCTCGCGACCACGGTCGGCGGATGGCTGATGGCCCGTCAGTACCTCGCCGTCGAGGGTTCCGACGATGTGGCGCGCCGGGCGACGGCCGAGTTCTTCCTCACGCAGCTTGTTCCTCAGGCCACCGCCCTCGAAGCCCAGGTCACCGCCGGAGTCGGCGTGCTCGACGCAGTCAGTGACGCGCTTCTCGCCGGACGCTAAGGCATCTGCGCTGCCGGTTCGATGGTTGATCGGTTCGACGATTCGACGGTTCGACGATTCGGCGGTCGGCAGTGCGACGGTTCCGCAGTCGGCAGGGCGGCAGTTCCGCAGTGCGGCGATCCCGCGATCCCACTGTTTGTTCATGGTCCGGCGTAGAGGGATCCGTCGGATTTGCGGCGGATGAGGGTGGGTTGGCCGGGTTGTCGGTCGACGTAGAGGTTGTTGTCGTGGAGGAAGTGGTGGTGGGGGTCACACAGCAGGGTGAGGTTCCACACGACGGTCGGTCCACCGTCGTCGTATTCGATGATGTGGTGCACTTCTGCCCGGGTGTGGGGTGCGTTGCATCCGGAGAATTGGCATCGTTCGTCGCGAATGGTCACGGCGAGTCGTTGGAGCAGTGTGGGGAATCGCCGGTCGCTGCCGAAGTTGAGGATTTCGCCGTCCATACCGAGAATGGCCGCGTAGAGGTCGACGTTTCCGGAGGCGGCCAGGTTCATGGCGGTCGTGAACGGCACCGGTCCCTGACCGACGATTCGTGCGGTGTGATCGGTGAGCGACAGCGTCATGACCACTGCGGTGCGACACGCCGACGATGCGGCTGAACGCGCGCCATTCCTCCGACTGCCGGTCCCATCACCGTCACCGTCACTGTCACCAGAGCCATCACCGTCGCGGTCGCCACCGTTGTCGGTGTCGGTGTCGGTGTTGCCGGTGACGAGTGAGACGAGTGCGTCGGCGAGGCGGGCGGCGAGTGTTTCCTCGTGGTGGCCACCGCGGTGTTCGGCCCGTTCGGGGTGCGCGGCCCGGTAGGCCCGGTCGGCGATCGCTTCGAGTTCAGCACGGAGCCGGGCGCCTTCGACCGGGGGTAGG
>JANPDB010000428.1:0-2081 GCA_031431255.1 Acidimicrobiia bacterium
GCCTCGCCCGGGCGTGAATCGATCCGGGCTGCGCTCAACCCGACACCTGGCGATTGGCTGTACTACGTCGTGATCGATGCACAAGGTCATCATGCGTTCGCGGCGACGTTCAAAGAACACAGGAAGAACATCAAGATCGCAGAACAGAACGGCGTTCGATGAGTCGTCGGGTTCTCCCGGCTTCGCGGTGGATGCCGCGCTGATGGTGTCGACGAACCGTCCGCCTCAGGGCACCACCGCGGTCTATGGCGTCATCGGTGATCCGGTTCGGCATTCGCTGTCCCCGACTCTGCACAACGCGGCGTTTGCGGCCCGTGGGATCGATGCCGTCTACGTGGCGTTCGCCGTCGCGGAAGGCAGCGCTCCTGACGCGCTTCGGGCGATGCGGGTGATGGACATCGGCGGCCTCTCGGTGACGATGCCCCACAAGACGCCCGTCGCCCACGCCGTGGACGAGGCGAGCAACGACGTCCTCGCGCTGGACGCCGCCAACACGGTCGTCCGGGTTGCGGGTGGTCGACTCCGGGCCGAGTCGACCGACGGCGATGGGTGCATCGACGCGTTGCTGGCGGCGGGCTGCGACCCGGCGGGCAAGCGGTGCATGGTCATCGGCGCGGGTGGCGCCGGACGTTCCGTCGTGCTTGCGCTCGCCCGCCATGGAGCGTCCGAGATCGCCGTGGTCAACCGTCACGATGGCAGGGCTGCGGCCGCTCTCGCGCTCGCCGGCCGGCCGGGGGTCCGGCGATCGGTCGATGCGGTCGGCGACACCGAGATCATCATCAACGCCACTCCTCAGGGGATGGGCGAATCCGACGGCAGACTCCCGCTGGACCCGGAACGGCTATCGGCCGGCCAGGTCGTCAACGACCTTGTGTACCATCCGCTGGAGACCGCGCTGCTCTCGGCGGCGCGTGGCCGTGGCCTCGTGGTGGTCGATGGTCTCGGCATGCTCCTCCACCAGGCGGCTCGTCAGTTCACGCTGTGGACCGGTGAAGCGGCACCCGTTGACGAGATGCGCCAGGCGGTGCGGGCCGAGCTCGCTCGACGTTCTGCGTTGTGACGGCCCGCAGCCGCGGTGTGGCCGTCGCCAACGGGTAGCCTCGCCACCCGTGTCCGCAGTCTGGGGAATAGGTGCGGGTGCCGTGGCGGGCGTGCTCGCCGCCCCGTTCGCGTCGATGATCGTCGCCCGCCCACCGCTGCTCGATGCCACGGAGCGACTCGCGTTGCCGTTCCGATGTGACGCATGCGCAGCACCGGTCCGCCTCAGCGATGCGACCCCGGTGCTGTCATTCCTGATGCGTCGCGGCACGTGCCGTTCGTGTGGTGCGCGGATTCCGATGCACCAGCCGGTGAGCGAAGCGCTCACCATCGCTGTCTCCGCCCTGATCGGCTGGCGGGTCGGTTGGAACTGGCCCCTGCCTGCTCACCTCGTGCTGGGCTTCGTTGCCGTCTGCGTCGTGATCATCGACTACCGGCTGCACAAGATCCCGACGAAGCTCGTGTATCCCGCCGCCGGCGTAGCTGCCGTCGCGCTCCTGGTTGCCGCGGTTGTCGACGACACGATGTGGGCGTTCGTCCGGGCCGGGCTCGGCGGGTTGTTGGCAAGCGGGTTTCTCTGGATGCTCGTGCTCTTCGTCCCGGCGGGAATGGGCCAGGGCGATGCCCGGTTGAGTCTGCTCGTCGGGCTCCTCCTGGGGTGGCACGGCTGGCCGCACGTCTATCTCGGCTTGTTGGCCGGCTTCATGTTCGGCTCGGTGTTCGGCATCGCGCTGGTCGTCATCAAGCGCCTCTCGAGTCGCACCAGGCTGCGCGAAGGTCTGAAGACCCAGATCGCGTTCGGGCCCTACCTGTGCGCCGGGGCGCTCCTGTTCTCGCTCTGGCCCGGCCTGGTCGGCTAACACGAGCGGGCCCTGAGACTGGGAGAGAGGTTGCCCCCATATATGGGGGCAGAACACCTCCGAACGTCGTTAGGAGGTGTTCAGCCGCACCGGTCGGACGCGGTGTCCGGCGCCGGGCCCGACGAGCGGGGGCAACCTCTCTCCTCTGGCATGGCTCGTAGACTCGCTTGGTGCTTCGTTATC
>JANPDB010000429.1:0-7069 GCA_031431255.1 Acidimicrobiia bacterium
CCCGAAGTCAACTGGGTTCGCTACCCGGGACTTCCGTCGCATCCGCAGCATCGTCTGGCGAGCACCCAGATGAGCCTGCACGGTGGTCTGCTCACATTCGACCTCGCCGGGGGTCGCGACGATGCTGCGGCCTTCATGAACCGCTCGGCGCTCGCCGTCGTCGCCACCTCGCTCGGCGGCCCGGAGACCCTCCTCACCCACCCGGCGACCACGTCGCACGCCGGTCTCGACGAGGACGAACTCGCCGCCGTCGGTATCTCCCAGGGCACGCTGCGCGTCTCGTGCGGGCTCGAGGACACCGACGACCTCGTGCGCGACCTGCTCGCCGCCCTCGGCTGAGCGGGGAGGGAGTCCGGAGACGCTCGGCATCCTCACCAGCGGCATGTTCATCCGTCGCGACGGCGCCTTTATTCGGCGAGCGATCTACAGGGGACGCGACTCCGAGGTGTTGGCTGTGCCCTCGTGGAGACGACGCGCAAGTGCGAGGGTTTCGTCCACCGTCATGCCGATCCACCACTGCGGCGGACCCGTGTTGGGGTAGGCAGCCACCGTCGGACCTTCGCCGCACGCACCGAGGCAGCCTGTCGCTGTGCACCGGACCGAACCGGTCGACTTGTAGTACGCCAAGCCGTCACGTTCGAGACCGGCCCAGATCTTCGAGAACATCTCGCCGGCACCGCGGGCGCTGCAGTTCGGTCCGATGCAGACGAGCAGATGCGGGGTCGTGGCAACGACGTCGTGGGGGCGGGGGGAAGAAGTCATGATGCGAAGTTGGATGTGCTGACTACCGTATCCGGCCCTCGCGCCTACGCTCGCCGACCGTGATCGTCGTGTGTGGAGAGGCTCTCATCGACCTGACGGCGTCACGCACGGAACCGGGACGATTCGACGCCCACCCGGGAGGCGGTCCGTGCAACACCGCAGTCGGCCTCGGGCGACTCGGCATCACGACAGGTTTCCTCGGGCGGCTCTCCACGGATCGTTTCGGTGAGCGACTCCGGCGTCATCTTGGCGGCGCGTCGGTGGCTCTCGGGATGGTCATCGACACCGACGACCTCTCCACGATCGCGGTGGCCAACATCGACCCGTCCGGTGGGGCGGCCTACACGTTTTATTCGAACGGCACCGCCGATCCGGGCCTCACCACCGAGATGCTCCCGGCCTTCGACGAAACCGTACGTGCGCTGCACATGGGCACGTGTGCGTTGGTGTTCGAGCCGTCAGGCTCGACCCTCGAAGCGCTGTTTCACCGCGAGCGTGCAACCGGTGCGCGATTCCTTGCCCTCGATCCCAACGTGCGCCTCGGACTGGTGCAGGACGTGGACGCGTACCGGGGGCGCATCGAGCGGATGATCGCCGCGGCCGATCTCGTCAAGGTGTCCGACGCCGACATCGAAGCGCTCTGGCCGGGCGACGACATCATCGAGCGGGTGGCTGTCCTGGCCCGAACCGGCCCCGGCGTGATCATTCTGACCCGCGGCGGCGATGCCCTGCGCGCCTTTCGCAGCAACGGTGACACCGTCTCGGTCCCGGCCGAACGCGTCGAGGTCGTCGACACCATCGGAGCCGGCGACACCGCGAACGCGGCGATGCTGGCCTGGCTCAGCAACCACGGCGCGCTCTCCCGAGCGGCTCTGGCCGAACTGGCTGACGATCAGGTCGCCGAAATGCTGCGCTTCGCCGCCCGAGCTGCGGCGATCACGTGCAGCCGCGCCGGCGCCAATCCACCCTGGGCTTCCGAGCTCGTCTGAGTAGGGCCGATCCCGACCGCGGCCCGACCATCAGGTGGCGACGTTGAGCTTCTCGCGGACGTAGGCACCGATCAGGGCGATCGCGGCGTCGGCCTCAGGAAGCTGGCCGAGACCGACCTGGAACACGTGCTGCATCTCGGGGAACACGTGGAGACGAACCTCGACCCCGGCGTGAGCGGCCTGTGTCGCGAGACGGGTCGAATCGTCGAGCAGCACCTCGTGGCCGCCGACCTGGATGAAGAGTGGGGCGAGGCCGTGCAGGTCGGCATAGATCGGGCTGGCCATCGGTGATCGGACGTCGGCCCCGTTGAGGTAGATGGCGCCGATGGCGAACATCGTCTCGCGCTGCACCATGAGGTCGACGCCGAAGTTGGTCACCATCGTCTCCCCGACCCCTTCGAGGTCGGTCCAGGGCGACAACAGGACCGCTCCCGCCGGCTGGGGCAGCCCGGCTTCGCGGATCGAAACCAGCAGCGCAACGCTCAGCCCTCCCCCGGCGGAGTCTCCCGACACGATGATCGACGACGCTGGCATTCCTTCGTCGAGGAGGGCCCGATAGGCGGAGAGCGCGTCGTGGACCGCAGTCGGGAAGGGATGTTCGGGGGCCATCCGGTAGTCGAACACAACGGCTCCGACGCCGGACGCGCTGACGATGCCCGCCGCCAGCTTCTGGTGGGACTCGATGCTGTTCAGCACATACGCGCCTCCATGCAGGTAGAGAACGACGCCAGGGGCGCTCCCCCGAACGTGATCGATGCGCAGGGCCCGACGGCCGGCGAGTTGACGATCGGTCACCACCACGTCCGTCGGGGCCACGCCGACCATGGCCATGGTCATCTCGGCTCCCGCTCGCATGTCCTCGACGCTCGGCAGGGTGGCCGACGTGCCGATCGTCGCGTCTCGGAATTGGCGGACAAGTTCGTGGAAGGCGTCGGCTTCGGGACTGGCCATGTCAGGACTCCTGGTTCGCGGTGGGGCGGCGGGAAACGGTATCGGTTCTACCGGCCGATCGCCGATCGCGCGGCCACTGCCCACACGATCACCTCGGCGACCTGGTTGATAGCGCCCAGACCGTCACCGGTCACGCCACCCGAGAAACGCCGGAAGAACCAGCGCGATGCCTCGATCACCACGATGACCGCACCCCCGACGAAAGCGGCGTCCCACCGCAGCGCCGCGAGGGCGATGGGGATCGTCGGAATCAGCAGGGCGAAACCGACCGTGGTCCAGGTGGCATGGTACGGACGCGTCTTCGATGTGGGGTCCTGCACCGCCGGAACGACCCGGATCGCCAACACCGTCGCCGCCCGCGAAACCGTATGTGCACAGATGGATACGCCGACGACCTGCCACGCCGACTCCGTCGGCGCGACCGTCGCCAGCGCGCTGACCTTCGCCGCGAACAGAGCAACGAGGCCGAGCGCACCGAACGTCCCGACCCGGCTGTCGCGCATGATCTCTCGCCGGCGCTCGATCGTGTACCCGCCGAACGCGTCGCAGGTGTCGGCGAACCCGTCTTCGTGGAATGCCCCGGTCAAGGCCGCACCGAAGGCCACCGCAATGATCGCCGCGAAGGTCGGAGTAACGAGTTCGCGGAGTGCAACCGCGACGCCGCCGACGCATCCTCCGATGAGCACGCCGACGACGGCGAACCATCTCAGGCTGGCGGTGAGCTCGCCGTCCTCGTGCGGAGTCCACGACGGCGTCGGTAGTCGCGTGAGGAACTGCTGGGCGGCGAAATACCGGCCAAGTTCTCGGTGAATGAAGGACGCTCGACCCACGAAGCGTCGAGTATTGCCGCTTACGAGAGTGTGAATGCGCGCGGGGTGGAACACCGCCATGCACCTGCTTCACTGGGATGGTGCCAGCCAGCGAAGATGTACCGCCTACCGACTCCCCCATCCGCACCGAGCTTCGGCGAGTTCCTTCGCTTGTCGTGGTGAACACCGGCAACGGCAAGGGCAAGTCCACCGCCGCGTTCGGGATCGCTCTGCGAGCGCTCGGGAGGGGCTGGAGGGTTCGGGTGATCCAGTTCCTCAAGTCGGGCGAGTGGAGGACCGGCGAGGAGGAGATGCTCACCCGACTCGGCGCCGAGTGGTGGTCGGCCGGCCACGGGTTCACCTGGGACTCCGCCGACATGGAGTCGTCCAAGCAACTCGCCGTCGAGGCGTGGCATTCCGCGGCCGAGACCCTTCGAACCGGTTCGCACGAACTTCTGCTGCTCGACGAGATCACCTACGCCATGACGTGGGGCTGGATCAGCACCGAGGAGGTCGTCGAGGCGATAAGAAGTCGAGTGCCGACCGTCAACGTCGTGCTGACGGGTCGGGACGCTCCCGCGGCACTCGTCGATGCCGCCGACACCGTGACCACTATGGCCGATACCAAGCACGCATACAATGCCGGAATCGCCGCCAGACGGGGCATCGACTACTGACCCGGCTGCCGCAGCACGCTGATACGAGGGAGTCAGACCGGCCGACCGGGTGGGCCAAACGTCACGTTTCCGCAGGCCCGACGATGCCCCGGTAACCGGACCACGCCGGTAGCGTGAAGATATGGCTGTTTCTCCCCCTACCGTGCTGCGTCCCGCGCCGGGAACCACCTCCGACGACCCCATGGCAGTTCCCTCGACCGCCGTCGACGCGGGCGGGACCGCGAATGCGGCCGATGCAGTAGCGCCCGCATCCGACACGGTCGAGTTCGCGTTCACGGCGAATGGTCCATGGGTAGTCGTCGAGGCGGACATGCCGTGGCGCGCCGGGCTCGACGAGGTGCGTGAAGCCACGCGCCGTCAGGTCCCCCAGCTCACCACGCCCGGGACGATTCCCCCGGGCCGCCGTCTGCTCCGAACCGCCCACATCCTCGGCCTCGCCCTCGGCATGTGGCGTCTCAAGGAGAAGCCCAAGGGCGGTGAGGTCAGCCGGGCAGGCATCTCCCGGCGGCTTCGGATCGCGTTCGGTGAGCTCGGCCCGACGTACATCAAGATGGGCCAGATCATCAGCTCGGGCGAGGGGATCTTTCCCCCTGAGCTCGTCACCGAGTTCCGCCAACTCCGCGACCGTGTGCCACCAGAGCCGTTCCCGGTAGTGCGTCGCACCATCGAAGAAGATCTGGGCGCGCCGCTCGAAGCGGTGTTCGCCGAGTTCTCCGAAACTGCGCTTGCTGCCGCGTCGATCGCCCAGGTGCACGTTGCCCGACTCCACACCGGCGAAGAGGTTGTGGTCAAGGTGCAGCGCCCTTCGGTTCGCTCGCTCGTACACCGCGACCTCAAGGCCATGAGCTGGTTCGCACCGCACCTCATCGGCCGCATCCCGATCGCTGCGCTCGCCAACCCGCCTGCGCTCGTCGAGCTGTTCGCCGAGACCATCGTCGAAGAGCTCGACTTCCGGCTGGAAGCCCAGAACATGCTCGACATCGGACGCGTGCTCGCCAGCGCAGGACAGCGGGCCATGGTCGTCCCCCGCCCCCACCCGACCCTCGTCACGCCACGGGTGCTCGTCATGGAGCGTCTCCAGGGCTTCGCATGGGATGATGCCGAAGGTATGCGCGCTGGTGGTATTGACACCGAGGCCGTGATCAAAGCTGGAATGGTGGCGTTCCTCGAAGGGGCGATGCTCTACGGCATCTTCCACGGCGATCTGCACGGCGGCAATCTGATGGTGCTCCCCGACGGCACCACGGCGCTGCTCGATCACGGGATCACCGGTCGGCTCGACGCGGTCAAGCGCCAGGCGTTCCTCCGCCTGATGCTCGCCGGCACGATGAACGACGTGCGCATGCAGGTGCAGGCGCTGTGCGAGCTGGGTGCGCTCCCGATGGATACCGACATCGACGAGGTGATCCGCACCCTCAATCTCGACGGTCCCGTGAAGGACCCGACGAAGATGACGCCCGATGAGCTGATCATGGAGATCCGCAACATCACCAAGGCCCTCCTCGGCTACGGCGCGAGGATGCCGAAGGAGCTGATGCTCTACGTCAAGGACCTGCTGTTCCTCGACGGTGCGATGGCCACGCTGGCACCCAACCTCGATCTGTTCGGCACGCTGACCGAGATCGCCATGCACTTCGCCACACAGCATGGAGCGCGCATCGCCAGCGACGTCGGCATCGACATGTCCACCCAGATGATCGACATCACCGCCTTCAAGGCCTCGATCGGCGTCGAGGCCCACGTCGACACGCTCACCTACGCCGAACTCCAGGAGCGCCGCGCGCTGATCGCCAAGCGCATGGATGGACGCCAGAAGGACGCCGCCGAAGCGCTCGGCGTCAAGAGGATCGGCCGCCGCAGGCGCACGCGCTGACCCGTCGACCCGACCGACCGTGGTGCGGTCGACTCGTCTTGGACCGTACCGGTGCAGTAAAGCGGGTGCTATGCCAATCGGAAAACAGTGAGCAGTCCGACAGCGGACCGCCGAACGGTCCTCAAAGGCCTTGCCGCGACCTCGGCGGCATTCTGGGGATCCCAACTTCTGCATGCTGCGCCGGCACCAGGTGTGACACCCTCACGGATGGGACCGTTTCGCTTCCCGGCCGGAGGGTACGGCCCGCTTGTCGCCGATCCGGCCGGGGTGATGGACCTCCCTGCCGGGTTCCGCTACGTCGAGCTGAGCGCCACGGACCGGACGCTCGACGATGTCTCACCGTGTCCGACTCGGCCTGACGCCATGGGGTCGTTCGTGTCCGGTCGCCGGATCATCGTCGCCTGCAACCACGAGCTCGGCCGAGACGAAGGAGTACGTGTGCCGATGCTCGACGGCGACCGTCGCGTAGCGACCTATGACCCGAACGCCAACGGCGGGGTGACGCTGATAACCATGACCACGGCGGGAAACACGACGTCGCATCGACCCGTGCTCGCCGGAACCGCCCGGAACTGCGGCGGCGGGATCACCCCCTGGGGTACCTGGCTCACGTGCGAGGAGACCGAAGCCACCATTGACGGGGTTCCCCACGGTTACGTCTTCGAAGTCGATCCGATCGCCAAGCGGACCCAGGCCGTGCCGTTCAGGGCCATGGGTCGCTTCAATCACGAGTCCGCCGCCGTTGATCCGAAGACGAGCGAGGTGTATCTCACGGAGGACAACGGCGGCAACGCGTTGCTCTACCGCTTCGAGCCGACCGACCGCTCGCGGCGGTATGGCTCGCTCTCTCGCGGCGGAAGCCTGTCCGCCATGCGGGTGCCCGGCATCGACAACTTCGCGGAGATCACGACCGTCGGCACGACCATTGGTGGCGTCGGATGGACACCCACTCCGGCCGCAGCACGAGAAGCCGTGCCGCAGGACTCCGTCGACCTTCGACAGCGGTTC
>JANPDB010000430.1:0-10328 GCA_031431255.1 Acidimicrobiia bacterium
TGTCGATAGAACCGGCTCTTGACCGTCGGTTGAGCAGTAGACGAGGAGGATCGGTTGTTCCACGGTGATGCCGGCGGCAATGCCGACGAAGGCGCCGTCGCCCGCGAGACCAACGTTCAACGCCGCGAACGCGTCGAGGTACTCGTGGTCGCGATCGTCGAAGAACGCCGGCGGCACGTCGGATTCGGCGGTCAGGAGCGAGGCGATGCTCGTGATCGTGAGGCCTTCGACAGCCTCGCCGATCACGCACAGACGGGGAGCAAGCTGACCGTTGAGGAAGACCAGTCGTGTGCCGCCGAGATCCGGCACAAGTTCAGCGAGGACCTCCGAAGAAAGGTCGCAACCGGTCTGGCCGGGGCGGAACTCACCGTCGATGATCGGGCCGAGGCGGAGGTACCTCCAGGCTTCGTTCTTCTGTGTTGGGAAGCCATGCTCGGACAGCCAGCCGAATGCTGACGCCCGGGATTGAACGAGCCAGTCCGGTCCCCCGCCATCGTCGGGTTGACCGAGGTCGCGCAGACGTGTCGCGGTGGCGGTCGAGGTCATCGCGCTGCCCCTGCCGCCACAGCCGCTTGGGCCACCGTTTCGGCGTAGCCGGTGGTCTCGAGTTCGACGGCGAGTTCTTTACCGCCCGAACGGATGATTCGCCCGCCGGCGAGAACATGAACCCGGTCGGGAACGATGTAGTCGAGGAGGCGTTGGTAGTGGGTGATCACGAGCATCGATCGCGTCGGCGAGCGCAGCGCGTTGACGCCGTTCGCCACGATGCGAAGGGCGTCGATGTCGAGACCGGAGTCGGTTTCGTCGAGCACGGCCAGGGTCGGCTCGAGCATGGTCATCTGCAGGATCTCGTTGCGCTTCTTCTCTCCACCCGAGAACCCATCGTTCACCGAACGGTTCTTCAGGGAGCGGTCCATCTCCACCGACTCCATCGCCGCATCGGCCATGGCGAGGAAGTCGGTGACACCGATCCCGTCGAGGCCACGGGAACGACGGACGGAGTTCACCGCGGTGCGAAGGAAGTAGAGGTTGCCGACGCCGGGAATCTCGACCGGATACTGGAAGGCAAGGAACAGCCCTGCGCCCGCCCGTTCCTCCGGTTTGAGCGAGAGAAGGTCGCGTCCGTTGAACGTGACGGACCCCGAAACCTCGTAGCCGCCGCGTCCTCCCAACACATGGGCCAGGGTGCTCTTGCCTGCTCCGTTCGGACCCATGATTGCGTGGACCTCACCGGGGTTGATCGTCAGGTCGAGGCCGTCGAGGATCTTCGTTCCGCCGATGGAGGCGGTCAGGTTGGTGATGTGCAGCATCAGCCGACACTTCCTTCCAGGCTCACACTGAGGAGCCGTTGTGCTTCGACGGCGAACTCCATGGGGAGTTCTTTGAACACTTCGCGACAGAAGCCGTTGACGATCATCGATGTGGCGTCCTCTTCACTGATGCCGCGTTGACGGCAGTAGAACATCTGGTCTTCACCGATTCTCGACGTCGACGCCTCGTGCTCGACCTGTGCGGTGAGGTTCTTGACTTCGATGTAGGGAAGCGTGTGCGCACCGCACTCGCCGCCGATGAGCAGCGAATCACATTGGGTGAAGTTGCGGGCGTTCTCCGCCGAACGCAGGACCTTGACCAGGCCCCGGTAGGTGTTTTGGCCCCGGCCGGCGGAGATGCCCTTCGACACGATGGTGCTCGTAGTGCCTTTACCGATATGGATCATCTTCGAGCCGGTGTCGGCTTGCTGACGGCCGGCCGTCAACGCAACCGAATAGAACTCGCCCACCGAATCGTCACCTTGGAGCACGACGCTCGGGTACTTCCAGGTGATCGCCGATCCGGTCTCGACCTGCGTCCAGGAGATCTTGGCCCGATCGCCAACGCACTTGCCTCGTTTGGTCACGAAGTTGAAGATGCCGCCTCTGCCTTCGGCGTCGCCGGGGTACCAGTTCTGCACCGTTGAGTATTTGATTGAGGCGTCGGTGTGAGCGACGAGTTCGACGACGGCGGCATGAAGTTGGTTCTCGTCGCGCTGGGGTGCAGTGCAGCCCTCGAGGTAGCTGACGTAGGAGCCCTCTTCGGCAACGATCAGGGTCCGTTCGAACTGGCCGGTCTGAGCCGAGTTGATCCGAAAGTAGGTCGACAACTCCATCGGACAGCGAACACCCTTTGGGATGTAGCAGAACGAGCCATCAGAGAACACGGCCGAATTGAGCGCGGCGAAGTAGTTGTCACGAACCGGCACAACCGTCCCGAGGTTTGCTCGAACGAGGTCGGGATGATCGGCGACGGCTTCAGAGAACGAACAGAAGATCACACCCGACTCGGCGAGCTTGGCCTTGTACGTGGTGGCGACCGATACCGAGTCAACGATCGCATCGACCGCGACGTTGCTGAGCCGCTCCTGTTCACGCAAGGAAATCCCGAGCTTGTCGAACATCTCCCGCAGTTCGGGGTCGACTTCATCCATGCTTCCCAGTACCGGCTTCGGCTTCGGTGCCGCGTAATACGAGATGTCCTGGAAATCGATCGGCGCGTAGTGCGCGTTCTGCCAGTCCGGCACCTCCATGGTCAGCCACTGCCGATAGGCCTGCAGCCGCCACTGCAAGAGCCATTCCGGCTCGTTCTTCTTCGACGAGATCAACCGGACGACGTCCTCGGAGAGACCCTTCGGAATCACCTCGGTGGCGATATCGGTGCTGAACCCATGCTCGTACTCACGGGTCGCCAGATCGCGGACCTCCTTCGAGACGAGACTCACGACGCACCCCCGAGCAGCGACGACTGTTGCCTCGGTGGGGATTCGAGCGGAGATCTCGTCATGGCCCTCGGCGCTTTCGTCGGTGAGTCGATCGTCCGGCTCGCTGGAGATGGTAACAGTAGTTACACAAGTTGAATCATGTGAAACTATGGGAAGAGGGTGACATCGGCTACAGTGCTGGTATGGACACGCCGATCGGGCTGATCTCGCCGATGCAACGACGCGTCCTCGAGATCCTCAAGCGACTCGGTGAGGCGACCGCGGACGAACTGGCCGAGGCACTCGACATCTCCACGAGCGCGGTTCGCCAGCATCTCACTGCGCTCCGATCGGCCGGCTACATCGCCGCCAACCAACAACGAGGCCAGCCAGGACGGCCCGCCGACCGGTTCCATACGACCCCGTTGACCGAGGCGATGTTCGTCGGGGATTCGAACGCTCTTTCCGTGGAACTTCTCTCCCTCATGGAAGAGGAGAACCCGGAGCTGGTCACCCGCGTGTTCGAGCGCAGACGTCGACGTCGTGTCGCCGAGACAACGAGCAAGCTCGCCGGAAAGGGCTTCCGCGAGAAGGTCGCCGTCCTGACCGCGGAACTCGACGGTGAGGGCTTTCTTGCCGACTTCGACGAGATCGACTCGACCCACTACCGGATCAACCTGCACAGCTGTGCGATGTGGACCGTCGCTACCCGCTACGGACAAGCCTGCGCCACAGAACTCGACTACCTACGCGAACTCCTCCCCGAAGCCACGATCGAACGCGTCACCCACAAGACCTCCGGCGCACACGTCTGTGCCTATGAGGTCAGCATCTGACCGAGACGGCGGTCGATGTGGCGGACACTGCGGGCAAGCTCGAACGCATCGCGGGGCGACAGGTCAAGCCGGGAGTGTTGGATCGGCTCTATCTGGTCGCGGTTCTCACACGAGGCCCTGACACCGCTGCGGTCGGGGCCGCCACCAGGCCGTGGTCTAGAGCCCAACGTATTGCGGTCGCCCGGTTCGACGTCCCGATCTTGATGTAGATGTTCTGGATGTGGCGGTCGGCCGTCTTGGCCGAGATGAACAGTCGTTCGGCGATCTCCCGCGTGGTGAGGCCGTCGGTGACGAGAAGCAGCACCTCCTGCTCCCGACGGGAGAGCCCGCCCGGGCGGTCGTTGACCGGCGATCGTCGGTGCTTCACCTCATCGATCTGGGCTCGCGCGTAGACGGCCGCGTCGTCGAGATCCATGGCTCGGCCCGTGGCAACGATGGCCGCAGCCTTGGGGCCGAGTTGGGTGGACAATCGTGCTCCCAGATCGGCGAGCTCCGGCACATGGTCGAGGCTGGCGGGGATCTTGACCATCGCGGCGTGAAGCGTCGTGGCCGCGATGGGCTCGCCGAGCCGCTCCAGGAGCTCGGGCAGAGAGGCGAGGGTGATGATCAGCTGGGCGATGTTCCCTGCCCGGTGGAACGATTCGATGGCGATGTCGAACTGGCTCAGCGCCGCGTCGGCCTCTCCAGCCGTTGTGTGCAGCCGGGCGGCGTCCCGGGCCAGGAAGCCGCGAAAGAAGTCGACCCGGTGATCGCGGACCACCGCCAGCCCCTCCTCCCAGGCCGACAGCGCGCGGGGCGGGTCGACCTTGGAAAGCGTGATGCCGGCGATCCAGAGGGCGTAGGCGAGCCAGAACGGGTTCGCCACCTCGCGCGCCGCAGTCACCGAACTGTCGAGGAGCTCGAGCGCCTCCTCCAACCGGCCGGACGCCTGGAGACCATCCACCAGAGCCGGGCGGGCGAACGCGAGTGCAGCACCCCCGAAGCCGTCGGCGATGGTGGCGAGCTCGACGTAGCGATCGAGGCGGCCGGCGTACACGTTGGCCAAGGCGGCGATGAACGCGGACAGGCCGGGTTCGCACGACTCGTAGCGGGGATCGGTCTCGAGCCGCATCGCGTGCTCGGCGTGGGCAGCGGCAGTGGCCGGACGGCCGACGAAGCAGGCGAATCCACACGCGCACAGGAGGCGGGGAAGGCGAGGGAGATCGGCGACCGTGGCCGCGTCGACGACACTCTCCGCCCACGTGATGGGCTCGAACAGGTTGGCGTTGGTGCCGATCAAGGCAGCATGGGCAGCGATGTCAACGGCCATCGCCAGGTCACGACCCTCGGCCCATCGGAACGCGGCACGCAGGTCGGCGAGCTCGGTTCTCAACCAGTCGACTGCGTTCCGCCAGCCCGGACCGTTGTAGGTCGCCCACTTCGCGGCGACCGCGTTCGCAAACCATCGGGCGTGAAGGTCGCGGGAGGAGTCGAGGAGGTCGGCGGCAACGAGCTCGTCGATCCCGAACTGACGAATGGTCTCCAGAAGGCGGTACCGCACCCGACCGTCGACATGCTCGGCGACCACGAGCGACGAACGGACCAGACGATCGAGCGCCCGAAGCACCGAAGTGTCGTCGTCGGTGCCGAACACACCCGTGAACGAAGCCAAGTCGAACCCGCCGACGAACACGGCGGCCCGCCGGAGCACGTCGCGCTCGCGAGCAGGTCGTAGGACCACCGCACCAGCTCGGACAGCGACTGCTGGCGTGACGGACCGCCCGGACGCCCGGCGAGAAGGCGGAACCGATCGTCGAGATGATCGCGGACATCGGTGACGCTCATCCCGGCCATGCGGGCGGCCGCGAGCTCGATCCCCAACGGGAGGCCATCGAGCCGGCGGCAGATCTCGAGCACGGCGCTTGCGGTTGCCGGATGGTCGTCGAGCGAGAAGTTCGGTCGCACCGACCTGGCCCGTTCGGCAAACAGCGTCACCGCGGCCGACGACGGATCATCGACCGTCAGCGGGACAACGGGCACCTCCTGCTCGCCGCTCGCGTGGAGACACTCCCGTGAGGTCGCCAGGATCCGTGGTCCATCCGACCGCGTGAGCAGCAGTTCGACGAGTTCGGCGGTTGCGCTCAGCACATGCTCGCAGTTGTCGAGCACCAGCAGGAGGTGTTGCCTCGACAACGCATTGACCAGTATCTGGGCCATGGGCGTGTCGGCCTGAGGGGCGATGCCGAGGGTACTGGCGATGGCATCGGGCACCGCAGCGGCGTGGCCGACCGCACTGAGGTCCACGAACCATGCGCCGTCGCGAAAGCGTGGTCCGATCCTTGCGGCGACCTCGACGGCGAGTCTGGTCTTTCCCACCCCGCCGACACCCGTGAGCGTGACGAGGCGGTGCGCGGCGACGCTCTCGACGACCGACGGGAGCAGTTCCTCGCGACCGACGAGGGTCCCAAAGGCGATCCGCATGAACCCCGTGGTCGACCCGTCCATCCGCAGAGTGTCGCGCAACGAAATGGGGAGGTCTCCCGATGCGCACCGGCTGGCGAATTCCGGATCATCAACGTTGTCAGAAACACCGCCGCACAAACACCCAGCGGCACAACCCACACCACCGAACAAGGAGAGCAAGCCATGACCCAGACCATGACCAACGCCGACGTCATCCGGCGCGGCTACCAAGCCTTCAACGAAGCCGATATCGACACCATCAACCGGCTGTGGCGCGACGACGTCACGTGGACCACGCCCGGCAAGAGCACCGTCGCCGGCACGGCGCGGGGCAAGAGCGCCGTCATCGCACAATACGGCCGCTACGGAGGCGAGACCAACGGCACCTTCCAGGCACAGCTCCACACCGTCTTCGAGGCCGAGGACGGCCGGGTCATCGGCCTGCACCGCAACGTCGGCGAGCGCAACGGCAAGCGACTCGACACGATGTGCTGCATCGTGTTCGAACTCGAAGGAGGCCAACTCAAGGCCGGCACCGAGTACTTCTTCGACCTCCACAACTGGGACCAGTTCTGGTCCTGAACGAGACCTCGGCTCGACAGCCGTCGCATCGATGACCGTCTCAGCAAACGCATCAGGCCCGGTCCGAGCGGACCGGGCCTGATTGGCCGAAGGGAGCCCTCTCCGCGACGGTCACGTCGCGTTCGCCCGGCCGACCATCCGATGGTGTACTCCTCGGCGTTCCCGGCTGAGCGGTGTCATGGGACCACCTCGACCTCGGCGATCATCCCTGCGGTCATGTGGGGCGGACCTCCTTCGATCTCGGGTGGGCCGGCGTTGGGATCGGCGGCAGCCTTCTCCATTGCGGTGAGCACGTCGTCGGGCTTGGCCCCGATCGGGACGAAGCACACGAACAGGTAGCGGCCCGGCTCGTGGAGTGCCCCGTCGCCGAGGACGACGTCGCCATCGGCTCCCGGTCGTGCCACGAGTGCGAGCGCGGGCGCTCCAGGAATGAGCTTGCCGAGTTCGTCCGGTGGGAGCGCACGGAGCTCACTCAGGGGGCGGGTCTCGCCCTCGGGGAGGCGGAACGCGGTGAGTTCGTGCGCTTCCTTCGCCGAGGTGTTCGTGATCTCGATGGGTGAGCCCACCTTGATGGTCCGCGGCACGCGGTCGAAGGCGTAGTCGCGTACACCGATGCTCACGACGGGTTTCGGAGTGAGTTGCGACGCGGCGGTCGACGCAACGTCTGACGCCGCGGTCGAGGTAGCCGCGTCGTCGCTACCGCATGCACCAGAAACGATGGCGATGAGGCCGACGAGGAGGTGGCAGGCACGGAGTCTCATGGCCATCCTCAGGCGGTCTGTAACGCAACGACGGCGGCGGTGTGGACGGGGCGGACAGCGGCGTGAATCCCGGTTGCCGCCATCCACAGGCCGGCGAGCGCAAAGCCGCCGGCATCGAGCACCTTCGGCGCCGGCTCACCCGTGGTGTACAGGATCGACACCGCGAAAAGACCGGCGAGTCCGGCGACAATCGCGGTGGCGCCGAGCCAGCGTGGGAACACCCCGGACTGCAGCGTGCGCACACCGGCCAGCAGCAACATCACGCCGGCCGGGAGTGCGGACAGGTTGTACGACACCATCTGCCAGAGCCGGAAGGTGAGCAGCAGCGTCGGGTCGTCGAACCCACCGGTGTGGTGAGCCACGACGGCTTGGAGGACGGCGCCCAGAAGACCGATCGTGACGAGTGCAGTGCCGGCGAAAGCAAAGCAGGCCGGGAGCGACGAGCCATTCCGGGTCTCGGCCGATCGCAGCCGTCCGTGGACGTAGGCCAGCAGGAACCCGAGCGCGAGCATCGCCAGTGCCGTCAGGAGCGCACTGGTGCCGATGGCGTCGGCGTGACCGGCGAGCTTGCTGCGGATCTCTTCGGCGTCGCTGTCGAGCGCCAGTGTGGTCGGGGCGATCGCAGACGCGATGCCGGCAAGTACGACGAAGCCGATGCCGCCGATTGCTGCGGCCCGGTCGAAGGTCCAGTCACTCATTGCATCCTCCTAGTTGGTGGGTCGCTTCGACCGTACGGATCGGTGCCTCGGGGGCGCATCGGCGGGGATACGGGTTCGTCATACGCGCCAGCACTGACGACGCGATGCGAACTGCCACGATTGCCCCTCATCGGGCCGTGGAGGACACTTACATGGTGAGTGAGTCGGTGCGACCGGTGCGGCTGGCGGCGTTGCCGCTGGCGTTGTTCGTCGTAACCGCACTCGCCGAGGCCGCCGCCGTGGCGCTGTCGTGGGGGCTCGAACCGTGGACCGACACGGCCATCTACGGCGTGTACTCCCCGGCGCTCGCCGCGGCGGGCCTGCTCGTGGCCTCGCGGCACCCGCGATCTCCGATCGGCTGGCTGATGCTGTGGCTCGGCGGTTCGAATGCCGTGTTTGCCGATCTTGCCCAGGGATATGGCTTACGGGCCATCGAGCGCGGCTGGCCGGCTGGTCGGGCCGGCGAGTGGACGAACACGAGCAGCGTCGTGATGCAGATGGCGCCGACCTTCGTGCTGTGGCTCGTGTTCCCGACGGGCAGGCTGCTCAGCCGAGCATGGATGAGCGTGGCGGCCCCCGGCGTGGTCGCGTCGGTGCTCGTGGTCGGGGGCTACTCGTTCAGCCACCGCGCCGACAGCAACTTCGTGGGTGGGATGAACCCGTACATCGTCGAGTGGCTGCCCACCAGCGCGATGTGGGTCATCGGAAACGTCTTCCTCGTTGCCGCGATGGTGGGCTCGGCGGCTGCGCTGGTCGTACGTCTCTATCGCTCGAACGGCGTCGAGCGCCAGCAGCTGAAGTACGTCGTGTTCGCGGTCGTTGCGGCAGCGATCGTGCTCCCGCTCGGGCCGTTCCTCTGGGACCGCTATCCGATCATGCGCGCCATGGTGGCGATCGTGCTGCTGGCTCAGCCGGTGGCTATCTGCGTCGCCATGTTCCGGTACCGCCTCTACGACGTCGACCGGGTGATCTCGCGCACGATCAGCTATGGACTCGTCACGGCCGTGACGGTCGGCGTCTACGTCATCAGCGTCGTGGCACTCGGTGCACTTCTCGGTCGGACGTCGACGGTTGCCACCGCCGGCGCCACCCTCGCAGCGGCCGCCGTCTTCCGGCCGGTTCGCCGACGCGCCCAGTCGCTCGTCGACCGCCGCTTCGACCGGAATCGCTACAACGCACTGCACCGGGTCGAACAGTTCATCGACGACCTGGGCAATGGGCGCGCCGCGCCCGAAGAGGTCGAGGCCCTGCTGCGCGACGTGACGAGTGATCCGGAGCTGACGATCCACCATCGGCCGCACGGCGACGACACCGGTGGTGGGGTCACGGCCGGCACCACCACGGGCGTCCCTGTGCGGCGAGGCCACGCACTCATCGCCACCATCACAGCCCCATCGGCCGTCAACGAACGACGGTCGCTCCTCAACGACCTGCTCCCCCACGCCGGCGTGGCGATCGAGATCGCCGGGCTGCGCACCGAATTGCGCCACCAGCTCGACGAGGTGGAAGCCTCACGCGCCCGACTCGTCGCCGTGGCCGACGAGGAGCGACGACGACTCGAACGTGACCTGCACGACGGCGCCCAACAGCGCCTGGTCTCCATCGGATTGGCGCTGCGCCACGCCCAGCACCAACTCCGAGACGACGCTTCCGGTGCCGGCGACACGCTGGACGCTGCAGTCGGTGAGATCGCCGTCGCGATCGACGAACTCCGCGAGCTCGCCCACGGGCTGCGTCCCTCGACCCTCGACACCGGTCTCGGTCCGGCGCTGCGCGAGCTGGCGCAGCGGGCGCCGGTCCCGGTCACCGTCGATACGACGGACGAACGCTTCGGTGCGGACGCCGAGACCACGGCGTACTTCGTCGCCTGCGAGGCACTGACAAACGCTGTCAAGCACGCTCACGCCAACCATGTCGCACTCCACGCGACGGCGAGCAGCGGCGCCCTGGTCGTGCGCGTCGCCGACGACGGGATCGGTGGCGCCACGCCGACAGGTGGGTCAGGCCTACGGGGTCTGGCCGACCGGCTGTCCACTCTCGGCGGCACGCTGACGATCGACTCGGGCCGAACCGGCACCACCGTCACCGCGAGGATCCCATGCGCGTCGTGATCGCCGAAGACCAGGCACTGTTGCGAGAAGGGCTCGCCCGGCTGTTCCACGACGGCGGACACGAGGTCGTCGCGACCGTCGGCGATGCCGAGCAGCTGATCGACCAGATCGACCGCCTCATCGCCGCCGAGCAATCGCCCGACCTCGTCGTGGTCGACATCCGC
>JANPDB010000431.1:0-1781 GCA_031431255.1 Acidimicrobiia bacterium
CCGTCGAAGATCCATGTGTCGGACGTAGAGGCTCCGCTCGCGGGGGTCCTGGCGCTCGGCGTCGGTGTAGGCGTCCCAGAGCTCGACGCTGGTGTCTAGGTAGCGGACACCGGCGTCGTGACACCACTGCAGGATCTCGCCAGCGTCGATGTTCCATGCGAGGTCTAGCAAGATGTCGCCGCTGCCGAGGTGGCGTCCGAGAACCTCGCTGAGGTTGTGCTGCTCGACCCGGTCGACCACGTAGGTGACGCCCTTCGCGATCTCGTCAGCGATGCGGGCCCGGTTGTCGACGAAGTCCATCACCGTGACCTGCCCGGGTGAGCAGACGTGTCGCAGGAGCAGCGGGAGCGTGCATTGGGCGACGGAGCCGCACCCGAGAACGAGGATCCGGCCGGTGAACGGGACGCGGGGCAACAACGTGGGCTCCATCAATTGGAGACTCCTTCTGGGCAGGTTGATCGCCGATGCGCGCACGGGGCGGCATCGGCACAGCGAACAGGGGACGCGCATTCCGGTCGCGATGGCGACCGGGCAACGATCCGTCTGTGGCGCGGGACTCGGCCCAAGGACGGCCCGAAAATGGTACTGGCCCCACCGGAAGGCGTGAACCGCCTGATCTCCTGGGAGAGAGGTTGCCCCCAAATATGGGGGCAGAACACCTCCGAACGTCGCTTGGAGGTGTTCAGCCGCAACGGGGACGGCGACCCGGTAGGTCGAACGACCTACGGTCGGGCAACGGCTGCGGGCGCGGCAAGAAAACCTGTTCAGGTCGCTGGATGTGCTGCCGATGCTGCATGCATCCGTTGTCCTTGCGGCCTTCGTTCCGAGGGGCAGCACAGAACTTGAATCCATCACGAAGGGGAACCATGCTCCTCGATCACGCCCTGCCGAATGCCGCCGACGGCGCCCCGCTGCGCCGCGGCGAACGTCGGAAGCAACATACGAAGCGCCGCCTCCTCGATGCGGCTGCGGAGACCTATGCCCTCATGGGTGTGGAAGGGGCGACGATCAGCTCGATCACCGAGCGCGCCGACGTGGGGCTGGGCACGTTCTACCTGCACTTCGAGGACAAGGACACGATCGCCGCGACGGTTTCCGCCATCATCGTGCGCGCCATTCTCGTGACCGAATCGGCTCTCGCGGATGAACGAGCCGTTCTGGACGGCGCGCTCGACCGCCTCGTGTTGCTCGCCCGCGTGGTCATCGACGCGGCGGCGAGCTCGCCCGGGCTGTTCTGCGCTCTGCTGACATGGGAAGGGTCGCGCAACGCCCCGTCATCGTCCCATCCGACCATGCGTGACCTTCTGACACCGGAGCTGGCGTCGCGGATCGCCTGCGGAGTCGAAACCGGTCAGTACCGCATCGAGGACTCCACGATCACCGCGCACGCAATCCTCGGAGTGCTCTCGGCCTGCATCCCGGCCTGGACCGCCACCGGACGGACCGACTGGGACACCCTCGGTGGGTTCGTCGAGCGCTCGGTCGCCGGAATGGTCGCCGAACGCGCCTGAAGTACCCCCCGCACCCTCACCGTTCTCCCTAGCGTCGCAGCCTCGGTTTCTCCCCGAACCGGGGCTGCGTGCGCGTCCGGGCTCTTTTGCCCGCCCAACGCAAACGGCCCAGACCGTGAAGGTCCGGGCCGATGCGAACGTCGCCAGACGTCCATGTTGGCGGAGAGGGTGGGATTTGAACCCACGGAACCTTGCAGTTCAACGGTTTTCGAGACCGTCCGATTCGGCCGCTCTCGCACCTCTCCAGCGGCGGAGAAATGTTAGCCGACG
>JANPDB010000432.1:0-5650 GCA_031431255.1 Acidimicrobiia bacterium
ACCTGCGGGTGAAGCTGAGCACCGGCATCGTTGGCGATCGCCGTGAGGCGAAGGATTTCCTGCCAGAGATTCGGGTCGTAGTCAGCCGACTGGACCAGCGTGAACGTGACCGGTCGGCCGCTGACCTCGGAGAATCGTCGCATGAGGTCGTGCTCGGCCTCCTGGGTCGTCCTCTCACCGCCCAGGTTCTGGAGCTTGCCGACGGTTCCTGCGGGGATCATCTCGAACACGCCCTTCCCGGCGCGCCGCATCCCCTCAGCGATGCCGAGCAGTTCCTCGTCGGCGGCGAAGGTTCCCGGCACGGGCGCACCCCACAACGACCGATGTCCGATGGTCCGCGACGTGCTGAAGCCGAGCGCTCCGGCGGTGACCGCCTCTTCGACGATGCGCGCCATAGCGGCGATGTCGTCCGCGGTCGAGTCTTCGTTCAGCCGTCCGCGCTCCCCCATCGCGTAGAAACGAACGGAGCCGTGGGGGATCTGGGTACCGACGTCGAGCGAATACTCGCGCTTGGCCAGGTAGTCCATGTACTCGGGGAAGGTCTCCCACGCACCCCACTCCATCCCTTCATAGAGGGCCGAACCGGGGATGTCTTCGACCCCTTCCATGAGCTCGATGAGCTCCTGCTCACGTCCCGGCGGAACCGGCGCGAAACCAACCCCGCAGTTGCCCATGACGACGGTCGTCACGCCGTTGTCGGCCGATGGAGCCAGCGCGGAATCCCAGCAGACCTGGCCGTCGTAGTGCGTGTGCACGTCGACCCAGCCGGGGGTGACGATCGCACCGTCGGCGTCGATCACCTGGCGGGCTGTGGTCGTGATCGATCCGCCAACTTCGGCGATCCTTCCGTCGACAACCGCCACATCACCCGTGCGTCGTGCTGCGCCGGTGCCGTCGACGATCGTTCCGCCCTTGATCACGTAGTCGTACATGACACCAAAGGTTACGGCGTGATGGCTACGGAGCCCAAGCCCGGCGCCGCCGACAACGCAAGCCGCAACACGAGACGTTTCCCCCGAAGTGCTCTACGCTGCGGTCGATGGAGGTGCGTGAGGATCTCGTGGAGGCGCATCGGGCGTCGTTTCGCCACATTGCGTCACCCGGCGCATGCCTGACCGCCGCCCAACGCATCCGCCTTGCCGAGATCGCCCGTGACGCCTACCTCGAGGCCGAGCCCTCGGCGCCATGGGTGCGGCGCTACACCGAAGCCACCGAGAACCTTGCGTACCGCCTCGCCCGCCATGCCGGAACGTTCAGCGTCGACCTCTATGACCGGACGATCGCCGAAGGTATGGGCGCGCTGGTATGGGTGGAAGTGGTCGGGATCGTGATCGCCACCGTTCCCGTCGTCGCGTTCGCGCGAGCGGTCGGTTCAGACAGCGCCCCGTTCCCGCCTCCGCTCTACGAGCCTCCGACCGGGCGCGTCGCAGCCGATCTCGTTGACGCAACGCTGAACTGGGTTCCCGTTGCCGCGCCCGCCGACCGGTCCGCCGCAGTGGTTCAGGCGCTCAGCGCTCTACCCGACGAGTGGGAAAACCTATGGCGTCTTGCATCGGCGCAGTACATGAGTGACCGACAGATGGACGATCCGGCGTGGACTAGGGGAACCCTGAGCAGACCGCAGATGGAGTTGGTGGCCGGTCGGATCTCCAAGCTCCGCGAGTGCTTCTATTGAACGACGTCGCACGCCGGCATGCTCAGTTGGAGCGGCCAGAATTCGGGTGTTGAGGTCGACCTCACGTCGATCGCCACCGGACTCGGAACCGGCGGGGTGCCATTCGGCGCAGAGCTCCTCGCGTTCGCCGAAGCCATCGCCGAGTGGGACGACGAGGAATTGGCCGAAACGCGGGAGCGGCTTTGCGCGGCGGCGGGGGAACCGTTCATGATCGACGCCGCCGCCGTGGCGGCGAACTTCGAGATGATGACTCGAGTGGCAGATGGAACGGGAGCCCGATTCGACGACGCAACCCGTCACGCGCGGGCCGGCCTCACCCACAGTCTCGGCGTGGACCACTGGGAGTCGGTCCGCTGATCGGTCGTCACCGGAAGACTCCGGTCCGCCACGAGCGGAACACCGGACAGAATCTCTGAATGCAGGTCTTTCGGCGACTCCTCGTCAACGCGCTGATCGCCACCGTGACGGGTTCGTTCCTCTGGTTCGCGCTGACCTTCTGGGCTTACCTGGAGACACGGTCGGTCATCGTCACATCGGTGATCAGCGGGGCATTCGGTCTGGCCGGCGCCGGATTCGGTCTGTTGTTCGGCACCTACGTCGATCGTCACTCCAAGCACCGCTCCATGATCATGGCTGCGTCGATCACCGCGACGTGCTACTTCGCCGCGGCGGTGGTCTACGTCGTCGTGGACAACGACGACCTTCTTCATCTCGGCAATCCGTGGATCTGGATCCTGATCGTGCTGATCATGGTCGGAACCGTCGCCGGGAACCTCCGCGGGATCGCGCTGTCGACCTGTGTGACCCTGCTTGTCCCCGTTGACCGTCGCGACCGGGCCAACGGCATGGTCGGCACCGTCAACGGCATCGGGTTCGCCATCACGTCGGTGTTCAGCGGTCTGGTCATCGGACGCCTCGGGATGGGATGGGCAATTGGTATCAGCGTGAGCCTGACCGTCGTCTCGCTGATTCATCTGTTCACCATCCGGTTCGATGAACCCGAGCCCGCGCCCCTCACCGAGGAACGCTTCCGACACATCGATCTACGGGGCGCACTCGACGCGATTTATGCGGTTCCTGGACTCCTTGCCCTGATCGCCTTCGCGGCCTTCAACAACCTCCTCGGGGGTGTCTATATGGCGCTCCTCGACCCTTACGGCCTCTCACTCACCTCCGTCGAATCATGGGGGCTCCTGTGGGGTTTCATCAGTCTCGGCTTCATTGCCGGTGGCGTTGCAGTCGCCCGATTCGGACTCGGACGACGACCAATGCGCATCCTGTTGCTGGGCAACCTTGCCAGTTGGACCGTCGCGTCGACCTTTGCGCTCCGCTCGTCCGTTCTCGCCGTCGGCATCGGCATGACCATCTGGCTGGCACTGATGCCGGTCATCGAAGCGGCCGAGCAGACGGTGTTGCAACGCGCCGTCCCCTTCGAGAAGCAGGGTCGGGTGTTCGGCTTTGCGCAGACCATCGAGAGCGCTGCCTCTCCGATCGTGGCGTTCCTCATCGGCCCGATCGCCGAGCAGGGGGCTATGCCCTTCATGACGACGGGCACGGGAGCGGATTGGATCGGCGACTGGTTCGGGCGGGGCCCGGCAAGGGGCCTGGCACTTTGCTTCACGGTGGCCGGCATCATCGGGCTCGTCGTCACCGCATTCGCCTGGACATCTCGCTCCTACCGGCTGTTGGACCGTGAGTCAGCCTCACGTTCGTATCGGAGCGGCAATCCTGCAACCGACTCCCGCTGCTCAGACCGTCGAGCGTCGGGGGACCTCGCTCCCGATGAGACAACCCAGGGCGAGCCCGGGAACGTGGGCGCCGGCCACGACCGGGTCTGAGGCGCTGCCGTCACCCGAGACCTCGCGAATACGTGAATCACGCGTGCGAGGTTGCGGTGAGGTCCGAGCCACACACCAGTTCCCGTCCAGCGTCGCTCGAAACGGTGGGCCCACAGCCCGGTCATACATCCTGTCGAACCGCCGAGCGCACCGAGGTCGATGCCGGGCAGCTCGGTCAGGTGGCGGCGCTCATGCGCCTGGCACGCCATGGATGGGCACCGCGGGCCGAATCGCTTCGCGCAGCGCGTCCGCGAGGATCGCCGGCGCCTCGCCGACCGAGAGCATCGTCGGATGCGACACGGGAGCCTCGATCCACCGAAGGCCATCGGGGGCGAGCCGGACCCACAGCCGCTTCGGGGTCGGGAAGCGCCGGCTGTGCACCACGACGATTGCGCCCCGATGTGGCCGATAGACATGGCGACGCCGTGCGTCGTCCATCGCTCGTTCGACGTCGGTGCGGGATGGGCCGCTCGTTTGGACGGTGGCCACAGGCGAGAGGCGTCTCCACACGCGGCGCCGCACCGCCGCCGCCACCGTATGCACGACGTGGCCTTGGCGGAGCTGGTAGAGCCTGCCCTGTCGCATCTCGCGATGAAGACGAGCCCACACGCGCGACCGAGCGACGGTCGCAGCAAGGTGTGGCTGTCCTTCCCAAGCGCCGGGGAGCGGATCGATGAGTATCAGCGGAGACACCTCCCTCCCGGCCTCCTGCAGCAGGCGCGCCATCTCGAGCGCGATCGGCGCGCTGCTGCAAATCCCGGCGAGGATGATCGGCTCCTGCGGTCCGAGGGCGTTGATCGCGTCGACGTACTCAGCGGCGAGGTCCTCGACGTCGAGGCGGCGCGGCACCGGTTCATCCAGCGCGCGCGCGCGGAAGGCGTAGAGGACATGTTCGGGCCCGAGAAGCTCGGCGAGGCCGACGAAGGGGACGACGTCGCCGTTCCCCCCGGGCACGAGGAAGAGTGGGGCACGGCCGCTCGGCTCCCGTAACGGGATCAGGACCGGTGACGGTTCGTCGCGGCGGTGCTCGAGCCACGCGCCGAGCAGTGCAGGTGTCGGCGCCCACACCAGCGTGGCGAGAGGTGCATCCGGGGCGCAGAGCGCGCAAAGGCGCAGACGCGTGACCAGCTCAGCCGCGAGGATCGAGTCGCCTCCGGCGGAGAAGAAGTTGTCGTTGCGACCGACCGGGCCGTTCGCGAGAACGTCCTGGAACATCGCGACGAGTTCTCGCTCGAGATCGGTGCGGGGCGGTTCGTACGTCCCGACAGCGAGGGCGGCGTCGGTCGCGTCGATGCCCAGCAGCTCGGCGAGGCCGATCCTGCGGAGCTTTCCCGTGGATCCCTTCGGGATCTCGGTCACCACGCGGACGAGTCGCGGCACCTTGAAATCGGCGAGCAGACCGGCGGCGAACTCCTGGATCTCCTCCGGCGAGGCATCGGCGCCCGGACGCAGGACGATCGCCGCGCCGACGTCCTCACCGAGCAGCGGGTGCGCGAACCCGAAGCACACGGCTTCGGCCACGGCGGGGTGCTGGAGGAGCACGTTGTCGACCTCGAGCGGCGAGATCTTCTCGCCGCCGCGGTTGATGAGTTCCTTCAAACGGCCGCGCAGGACGAGGTAACCGTCCTCGTCGAGGAAGCCCTCGTCGCCCGTGCGGAACCACCCGTCGCTGAACGCAGTTGCGTTCGCGGCGGCGTTGGCCGCATACCCCGCGAACACGGTCGGCCCGCGCACGGCGGCCTCACCCACCCCACCGGTGGGCAACCGCTGCCCTTGCTCGTCGAGGACCGCTATCTCGGGACCCGCCGGCAGGCCGACCGAACCGGGCTTGCGCACCCGCGGTGGCAACGGGTTGCTGGCCATCTGGTGCGCGGCCTCCGTCATGCCGTACGCCTCGATCACCGGAGCCCGGAATACCGCCTCGAGCTCAGCCCCCACCGCGGGCGGGAGCGACGCCGACGACGAACGGATGCATCGGAACCGAACCCCAGCGGCAAGCGTGGGTTCCTCACGGACTCGGGTGAGGATCGCCTGGTGCATGGTCGGCACTGCGGAGTACCACGTCGGAGCCAGCTCGTCGACCCACGAGAAGAATCGCTGGGGATGAAAGCCGGGCGTGCACGCGACACCGGCGCCG
>JANPDB010000433.1:0-6615 GCA_031431255.1 Acidimicrobiia bacterium
CCCGCCATGACCCGCCAGGCCGAAGCACTGGCCGCTGCGCTGTTCCCTGAGGAAGTGCTTTCGTGATCTTCGATCCCCACGCCGTCGTGTTCAACCTGCTTTCGGAGGACTTCCAAGACGACCCTGCTGCCACCTTCGCCGCGCTCCGCGGCACGTGCCCGGTGAACCACACGATGATCCCGGCCGAGCACTGGACCCTGTCCCGGGAATTCGACCTGACTGCCGCGCTGCGCGATGACGAGACCTGGTCATCCAAATACGGGCCGGGCCTGGCGTTCGGCGTCATCGGTTCCGGTGTGCTGGTGTCGAGCGACCCGCCCGTGCACACCACCGAACGCCTCGCCATCTCGCGCGCCTTCAAGCCTTCGGTGCTCGAGGCGATGGAACCCGACATCCGACTGCTCGTCGACGAACTGGTCGATGCGTGCGCCGAGCGCGGTTCGGGCGACATCGTGTACGACCTGGCCATGCCGCTGCCGCTCGTCGTGATGTGTTGGATGCTGGGCATGCCGAAAGAAGACATCTCGATGTTCCGATCCTGGGTACTCCCAATGGCCGAGGCCGTGGCGCTCGAGGGAGGTCGCAATGCCAACGACGAGGTCAAGAACGCGTACCGCAGCTACTACGCCTACTTCGGACCCCACATCCAACGTCGGGCCGACGCCATCGCGGCGGGCGAGCAGGTACCGGAAGATCTGCTGACGCGCCTGCTCACGGTGGAACGCGACGGGCAGAAGCTCACCCAGCAACAGGTCATCGGCTTCTGTCAGTTCCTGCTGGTGGCGGGCTCGGCCACGACGACGCTGCTGATCGGCAACATCGTCAACCGGCTCATGCACCACCCAGACCAGATGGCGATTCTCCAGGCAGACCGCAGCCTCATCCCGAACGCCATCGAGGAGAGCCTCCGCATCGACGCCCCCGTTCACGGACTGTTCCGGACGAACACCTGCCCGGTGACCCTCCACGACATCGAGATCCCCCAGGACTCGAAGGTGTACATGCTGTTCGGTTCGGCCAACCGGGACCCCGAAGCGTGGGACGACCCGGATCACTTCGATGTCACGCGCGACCTCAAGGACCTCAAGCGCCACGCAGCGTTCGGTATCGGCATCCACTACTGCCTCGGAGCGCCGCTCTCGCGCGTCGAGGCCGCCGTGGCACTCGAAGCAGTCCTCGACCGCATGCCCAACATCCGACCTGATGGAACCCCTACCAAGGTGAAAGCGAGTGTCCTCAACGGTTTCGAGACGCTCCCGGTCCGGTGGGATTGACGGCGTCATGAGCTACGACAACCTCTTCCAGCCCCTGCAGATCGGCGGCTGCACCGTACCGAACCGCATCGCCCGCACCGCGCACTCCACCGGCACGACCGGCGAGGACCTCATCAGGTATCACGAGGAGCGGGCGAAGGGCGGTATCGGTCTCACCATCATCGAGATCGCCGGCGTGCAGCCGAGCTCAGCCACGTCGATCCCGGTGTTCACCGATCGGGTCCTCCCGTTCTACGAAGAGCTGTCAACACGTATGCACACCTATGGAACCAAGGTGTTCCAGCAGCTGTGGCATGGCGGCGCTGCCTACGGTCGCGCCGGTCAGCCGATCTCGGCCTCTGCCGTGCCGGCGCCGTCCGTAAACATCGTGCCCCGGCCGATGACCAAGACGATGATCGACGACACCGTCGCAGCATTCGCTGCAGCCGCCGCACGTTGCCGCGAGGGTGGCATGGACGGTGTCGAACTGCACGGCGCCCACGGCTACCTCATCGGCCAGTTCCTGTCGCCGGCCACGAACCTGCGTGACGACGAGTACGGAGGGTCACTGGAGAACCGGGCCCGTTTCGTAGTGGAGATCCTCCAGGCGATCCGTGCCGAGGTCGGCGCAGGCTTCCCCGTCGGCGTGCGACTGTCGGGCACCGACTTCATCCAGGGAGGGATCGACCCCGCCGAAGCTTCCGCCATCGCCCAGCACATCGAACCTCTCGTCGACTTCCTCGACATCTCCATGGGCTCCTACTGGCGGTTCCACAAGTTCCTGTCCACCCTCGACGACCCACTCGGATACGAGCTCGAGAGCAGCGAACAGGTGACCCGATCAGTACGCGTGCCTACCATCGTCACCGGTCGCATCATGACGCTCGACCACGCCAGCCACATCGTGGAATCAGGCGCGGCCGACATGGTGTCTTTGGTGCGTGCCATGGTCGCCGACCCCCACCTGGTGAGGAAGGCCCGCGAGGGACGCGAGGCCGAGATCCGCCCGTGCATCGGCACCAGCATGGGTTGCGTCGCGCAGCTCATGACCACAGGTCGGCTCCAGTGCGTCGTCAACATCGCCGCCGGCAAGGAGAGCACCGTCGCCTTCGAGACCCCGGCGCCAGCAGCCGTTCGCAAGAAGGTCCTCATCATCGGCGGAGGTCCTGCCGGCCTCGAAGCCGCCCGCACCGCAGCGTTGCGCGGCCATGAGGTTCACCTCTTTGAGATGACGGCCCACCTCGGCGGCCAGGTGCGCATGGCCGCTTCAGCCCCGCACCGGGCCGACCTCGCGGCACTCATCGGTTTCCTCGCCGACGAAATCACGCGACTCGGCGTCCACGTCCACCTTCGCACCCCGGTCGACCCCGACCTCGTCATCGCGGAGCGACCCGACGAGGTGATCGTGGCCACCGGCTCAACCCCCAGACGCAACGGCTTCCAACTGTCGAGCCCGTCAGTGCCGGTCCCCGGCGGTTCCCTGCCGCACGTGTACACCGTCTGGGACGTGCTGGGCTTCGGCGGAAGCGCAACCGTCGGACGCACTGCCGTTGTCTACGACGACACCGCCACATTTGAAGCTATCTCGGCGGCCGACAAGCTTCTCGCCGGTGGAGCCCACGTCACGATCATCAGCCGACTGGAACAGCTCGGGGCGACCATCCCGTACCCACCAGCAACCGTCGAGGCAAGCCGCGAACGCCTCCTCGCGGCCGGCGTCCACTTCGTGCCCTCGATGGCCCTTCGCGAGATCACGACGACTGAAGTCGTCGTCAGAGGCATCGGCAACGAACTCGTCCGGACGTTCCCGGCCGACACGGTCGTGATCGCCACGTATCACGAGCCCAACGCCGAGATCACGGACTACTTGCGCGCGGCCGGCCTCACCGTGCACCTCGCCGGCAACGTGAACGGCACCGACACCATCCAGGCTGCCGTCCACAGTGCAGCCGCTGTCGCGCGGGCGCTCTAGCCGAATGACACTGGAACTGGCTCCGCCAATCATGTGACAATGCACTCATGCCTGGTTCGAGCAGGTCCTCGAAGCACATGCACCTTTACCCGGTGGCCGCAGTCCTGGTCGTGCTGTCAGCGACAGCCGTCCAAGTCGTGCTGGACACGAATCGATCGGGTTTTCATACGAACATGGCTGCGGCCGCCGCCCCAAAGGGCCCTCCGACCTTCGATTCGGAGAATTTCGGTGAGGCGTCGTTGTCCACCAACAAGTGGTTCCCGCTGACGCCCGGATATCAGTCGGTGCGCGAAGGCGGCCTCGATCGCGGCCATCGGCGGCTGACTCATCGGCGCGTATACACCGTTACCAACGTGACGAAGGAGGTCGCTGGTGTCCAGACGATCCTCATCCTTGACCAAGATATCGACGGCGGCGAAGTAGCCGAGCAGGCTCTCGACTTCGTCGCCGAGGACAGGGAAGGGAACGTCTGGTACCTCGGGTCATACACCGAGACCTACGAGGGCGGTGAGTATGTCAACGCGACCGACGGATGGCTGGCTGCAGTTCGAGGAGCGAAGCCGGGAGTTCTCATGCTCGCCTCGCCAGTCGTGGGTTCGCCGAAGTACTCACAAGCGACCGTCCCCGGTGAGGGGAACGCCACTGCGAAAGTCAGCAAGACCGGACAGAAGAAGTGCGTGCCGTTCAAGTGTTTCACCGACGTTCTCGTCATCCAGGAGGGCGGCGAAAATGTCTCTTACGCACCGGGAGCCGGTTCCATAAAGACCGAACCACGACACAAAGGCGGCGAGAACGAAACCGAGGATCTCGTCAACCTCACGCAGTTGACACCCCAGGGTCTAGAGGAGTTCAACAGCGAGGCCATCAAAATCGACGAACATGCGAGAAAGACAACCGAACGGGTCTTTGGCGGAAGCGCCAGAGCGAAGTTGAGAAGCGGCAAGTGAGAGGTGCGTGTCACGGTGGGCAAGCGGGTCCGCTTCTTGAAGTCATCGACATAGCAAAGTCGTTCTCTACTGATTCTGGCGTCTCGTCAGTGCTGAACAAGATCAGCTTTGAACTGGAACCTGGTTCCGTAACCAGCCTTCTCGGTTCTTCGGGAAGCGGAAAGTCGACGCTGATGAGTCTTCTCGCTGGGCTTCTTCGTCCGGACTCCGGCTCAATCCTCTTCCGTGGCACGAACATCGCGGAGCTTGACGACACCGCGTGCGCTCGCCTCCGGTCAAGACATTTCGGCGTGGTCCCGCAACGTGGCGGTCTGCTGCCCTACCTCACGGCAGAGGAAAACGTTGCCTTCGCGATGAACCTCGCCGGTCTCGAGGCTCGAAAGCGAGAAATCACTGCGCATCTCGGCGAACTCGGTGTCGCTCACCGGAGCGGACACTTCCCACGGGAGATGTCCGGAGGAGAAGCGGTCCGTGTCGCCGTGGCTATGGCACTTGCCACAAAGCCCGAACTGATCCTTGCCGACGAAGCAACCGGGGAACTGGATCCAGCGACCGCACGGGAGACAATGGACGTCATTGTCAAACGTTCGATCGACCACGGAGTCACCTTGCTCTATGTCACTCACGACGTTCAATTGGCCGACAAGGCCCAGAGGCGGCTCACTCTGACCGACAAAGAGCTGGCGGCGTCGTGAACGAGTCGTCGGCAATCACACTCGATCGCGTCGTCAAGTCGTACGCGGCCGCGAACGGGACCGTCGTCGCTCTTGACGACGTGTCCCTGACGGTCGAGGCGGGGACCTCTGTGGCGGTGACAGGGCACAGTGGCTGCGGGAAGTCGACGCTGCTCGCGGTAATGGGTGCGCTTGAGGTACCGGACAGCGGACGGGTGAGGGTGGCGGGTCAACTTCTTGCCGACATGTCGGGGAGGGCCCGAGCGCGAATCCGACGCACGGATTTCGGATTCATATTCCAGTCCGACAACCTCATCCCCTATCTGACCGCCTTTGAAAACCTCGCCCAGCAGATGGCGCTCAGCGGAACGGCCGTGAACCTCAGTCGGTGCACCGAGATGCTCCAAAGGCTTGGTCTCTCCGAACACCTGCACAAACTGCCTGATCAACTGTCGGGTGGCCAGCGTCAACGAGTGGCGATGGCTCGCGCTCTTGTCCACCGTCCGCGGTACGTCCTGGCGGACGAGCCGACGGGGTCCCTGGATCGCGCTAGCAGTCTGGAGGCGATCGAGTTCCTCCTGGCACAGCAGAAGGAAACAAGAGCAACGCTCGTCGTCGTGACCCACGACCCGTCCGTCGCTGCGCGGTTCGCCACCAGGGTTGCGTTGAGTGACGGCCGGATAGTTGCCGCGACGACCGGCCACCGACCAGCTCTGAATCGCTAGTGGCGTGTTTCGTCTCGTTATTCGCGAGTTGCTTCGCAACCCACGACGCACGCTCGCTTCAATGGTTGGTGTCACCCTAGGCACCGGACTGTTGACCGGCGTGCTGGTATTCATCAACGCCTCTGCGGCCACGATGACCACCCGTGCCATCGCTCCGCTGCCGTTGGACATGCAGGTCGTGCTCACCGATCCCTTCGGTCGCCGGATCGCGTTGACCGAACAGGTGGAGGCGCCCGACCGATTGAAAGCCGGACAAAGCGCCACTATCGAGTTGAGCGTCCGCAACCTGACCACGCAAGCCGCGCACGAAGTCGTCGTGGCCGACGAGCCGCCGGCCCCGCTGTCGTACGTGAACGGCAGCACTGCAGTGAACGGACGCCGGATCGCCGATGTTGCGGGCCGCAGCCCGCTTTCGCAGGGTTTGGCGCGTACCGGGCTGAACGTCGGAACCCAGCTCGCGGCGTCAACTCTGACGATCACCTACGAGGCCCGGGCGAACGTCGACGTCGACGTAAAGGACCTTCGGCTGGAAGGTGCCGTATCGAGCCGTGAGGAAGTGACCCGTATTCGGGCGAACACTCCGCAACCCCCGACGCTTCGCCAACTCGCGCAAAGGCTGCGAGAGATCCCGGGAATTGCCTCGGCTGATGAGTTGTACATGATCGATCTTGCTCCTCGGGCGGTCACATCCGGTGGAGTGCCTCTTGATGGCCGCGTACGCCTGGTTGGCGCCGACCCCGATTACGTGAAGCACTATCCGTCAATCGACATCGTGAGCGGCTCCTTCCGGTCGAGCGGCGTGATCGTGAGTTCGGAAACCGCGCACACCCTCGGTCTGACGACCGGACAACGAATCAGCGTTTCCGTTCCGGGACTTTCCAAGCCGGTATCGCTGCCCGTGATAGGGATCGCGGACTTCTCGCATGCCCAACAACTCTTCATGAGTCGAAAGGCCAGCAAATTCGAAGACTTTCTGTACGTACCGTTCACGGTGATTGTACCAATAGAGCTGTTCACGGAGAGCATCGTCCCTGCGTTCCGGCG
>JANPDB010000434.1:0-2772 GCA_031431255.1 Acidimicrobiia bacterium
CCGCCGAAGGGTGACGAACGCCGGGCTCGCTCCGGCTCGTCGATGAGCGGTCGGCGCCGTGTCCAGTGGAGCAAGCCGAGCATGCCGATCCCGGCGAACGACGCGAGGTAGCCGAGCTTGTCGGCTCCCGAGTACCCGTAATGTAAGTGCACATTCTTCTTCGTCGGGATGACGACCATGAAGTTCGGCATGACCCGATACGGTCCCTTTGCTCCCGATGCAGTCCAGTTCGGGAAGTACGACACCTTCACCAGGACGGGCACGCCGATCCGATCGACCGTGAACTTCAGATCGGTGTTGGTCAGGGAGATGTCGGAGACGTTGACCGGCGCGATCGGTTTGCGCGGGGCGATGTCCTTGGTGGTGACGCCGGCGCCGAAGGTGCGGATCGGCAGCGCCGGGAGGTCCTTGCCGGCAGCGTCCTTTCCGGGACTCACCTTCGGCTTGTCGACCTTGGCCGAGAACCGGGGCCACTCCTTCGGGCCGCGCCAGGCGATCGTCGCCGGGTACGGGGTCGGATTGGTGTACCACTCGATCTGCAGGTCGAGCCAGCCGCCGTACTGGTCCTGATCGATCCCGGTGACGACCTGGGGTTCCTCCGTGAGCGAGCTCACGAGCGTCGAGCCGTTGACCTCGAAAAAGGTGAAGCAGGACTTCCCGTCGTAGTCGGCCGGGGGCGTGACTCCGGGAGCGAAGCACTTCCCGACCTCGCCGACCTTGCGGAATTTGTCCGGCATGCCCTCGGCGGCGGTGCGCGAAGCATCAGTGATCGACAGGAAGTACCGGACGCCCGAAGCCTTCATCTTCTCGACGCCGCGAACGAGGTCGTAGGTCGGGTACGGAAGGTCGCGCTGGGGGTTGGAAGGGCCTGAGTACTTCTTCGACCCATCGGTGTTGTTGGTGAGCGGTGTGGTGACGAGTGCGCTGGTCATCCAGTGCCATGCCATCGTGGCGGACGACTCGAAATAGACGCCTTCGAAGGATTGCAGACATCCCTTCGTCCAGTAGGGCAGCAGCATCGGCGACAGCGTGGTGCCGAAGGAGCCGAGCTTGGCGTCCTCGTACTCGTAGAGCACCCGACCGCAGCCGTTCGTCGCACCGACCTCCTTCGCCTTGTCCATCAGGGCCTTGTAGTCATTCCAGCCGGCGGCGCCTTGGTAGCCGCGGTAGTTGTAGAGGGCCCATCCCGGTGAGAAGTTCGAGTCGGTGCTCTGACGGGCGAGCTGCACCCCGACGAGGCCCTTCTTGACCTTCGGAATCGGCAGTCGGTTCGGGACGAGGTTCAGCGGCAGACCGATACCGACGAACACCGCCAGCGTGGCGGCGAGCGAGCCGTAGATGGGGGCTCGCTTCATTTCGGTTCGGGGCTCGGCGACGTAACGGACAGCGCCGCCGATGGCCTTGGCTCCCCGGTAGGCGCCATGCGCGGCGAGCAGATAGATGGTGAGGAACCAGAAGGGCAGAGCGCGTGCGTTCCAGAGACGGAACTGCGGTGTCTGGACGAAGAACGACACGCACACACCGGCGGTGAGGGCGAGCGCCAGGCCGACGCGTTCGTACTCGAGACCGCGCACGCCGGCCAGCACGAGCGCGGCGAAGGCCCACGCACCGGTCGCGACGATCAGGTGCCCCGGACTGGCGCCGAATCGGACAAGGAGGCCTGCCGTGACGAGCGCCGCTCCGAGGACGGCCCCGATCGCCATGCGACCGTTCTGCGTCCGGTCGTACACGATCGCCGCGATGAAGGTGACCGCGACGAGCGCTCCACCGAGCATCAGACCGAACCACGAGTCACCCTTGGCGAGGCCCATGGCGAGCCCGATCGCCGCAGCCAGAAACGAGACCCCAACGAGAGTCGGTGCCGGGACGCCGGTCCGTTCCTCGCAGGACACGGCGATGGCGCGGAGGAGGGAGATGACCGCGGACAGGGCGCCGACAGCGGCGAGAATCATGGCGACAGCGATGATCTGGGAGTCGGCGTAGGGCTTCGGACCCCAGAACGGGAAGAGGTTCTGCTCGTACAGCTTCATCTTCTCCCACCCCATGTCGTTGGTGTACGGCAGGTTGTGGGCGAAGGGAATGAGCCAAAACCCGGCGAGCGCGCCGCCACTGCCGAGCACCAGGATCGCGTCGCGAAGTTGGCGGGCTCCGAAGGTGTCCTGGAAGAGGTCGTACAGGGCCAGTGCGAAGAGCGACCCGCCGACCAGTGCCAGGCCGTACTTGTGATCGACGGTGACCCAGACCAGCGATCCGGCGGCGACTGCACCGGCCACGGCGCCCAGCAGCACGCCGCCCGATCGGATTCGCATGCGGTCCGGCCGCAGATGCGCGGCGATGAGCAGCACGCTGACGCAGAGCACCCAGATGGTCGGGAGGAGATGGCAGAGCCCCGTGGCGGCCAGCGTCACCGCCGCACGACCGCGGTACTCGCCCGTCTTGAGTACCCGCGTGAAGAGTCCGAGGAACAGCACGCCGAGGGCGACGCTGAGCGCGAAGGAGAACTCTCCGGCCATGGTCGAGCCGAGGTTTCCTCCATAGATGAAGAGGTCGAAATGGCGTGAGAACACAAAGGGGAATGCCGCGAGACCGAGCATGAGCGGAATCGGTCGGGGGAGTTGGGCGATGCGTCCCGACGCCCAGGCCGTCGTCGGAAGTGCCAGGAGTCCGAGTGCGGTGACGATCTTGAAGGCGATGTTCGCGGGGATGATGAGTCCGAGGAAGCCGATGACGATGGTCGGCAGCGGGAAGTAGAAGTTGAGAACGGGGAACCCG
>JANPDB010000435.1:0-2553 GCA_031431255.1 Acidimicrobiia bacterium
ACCGTCGTGTGGAACCTCACCCTGCTGTGTGACCCCCACCACCACTTCCTCCACGACAACAACCTCTACATCGACCGACAACCCGGCCAACCCACCCTCATCCGCCGCAAATCCGACGGATCCCTCTACGCCGGACCATGACGCCGCCGAACCGTCAGCGCCAGCTTGCGAACGCTTGAGAAACTTGCACGAGCGATCGGCTCGGACCTCGTCGTCGGCCTCGCCCCGACATTGCCGACAAACGGATCAAGTCCCTCGTCGCCTCCGGCCGTGCCGTCATCGGAGCAGCGAGCTGACGGAGAGCACGCCGAACGACTGGTGCGTCACGATGATCAGAGGCGCTTCGAGCCTTCGTCCCGCCCCGATGGAACTGCGTGTCTCCAAAGGCATCGGTCGACACGCGTCCACATTGCAATGTAATGTGGACGCATGCAGATCGGTGTGCGCGAACTTAAGCAGCGACTGTCCGAGTTCATCGAGCTTGCAAGTTCCGGGCAGATCGTCGAGATCACCGACCGCGGAGTGCCAAAAGCTCTGCTTGTGCCGCTGTCGGCGCACGACGCGCTGCTTGCGGGAATCGACGAAGGTTGGGTCCGGCCGGGACGCGGCTCGGGTCTGCGGCCACACGTTGGCCGTCCGTCTGTTCGCCGGGTGCTTGATGTCCTCGACGACGATCGGGGCGTCACGGACGAATGACCCTCTACGTCGATAGCAGCGCGCTGCTCAAGCGTTATGTCAGCGAGGCTGACTCATCAGTGGCGCACCGTTTGCTTGCGTCGGATCCCGTCCTCGTCACGAGTTGGATCACGCTCGTGGAGGTTCGTCGGAACCTCGCTCGCCTGCTCTTGGGTTCCGACTGGGTCAGTGCAAGGCAGGCGTTCGGGGAGGACCTTGAGGAATTCGCCCTCGTCACCTGCGACGAGGCGACGGCTGACGCTGCTTCACGCATCGCCGAGACGTTTGGCGTTCGTTCCCTTGACGCTATCCACCTGGCCTCGGCCCAACGGCTGCAGATCCCCCGCCTGAGCTTCATCACGTTTGATCTCCGCCAAGCGCAGGCCGCTCGATCCCTCGGTTTCACCGTTCTCGGAAGTTGAGAGAACGGGCACGCAGTCCGGTGGAATCCGTCCAGCACCTGCTGGCGGTCGGTAGGCTCCTGGTTTGGGGTACGCCTGCGGGCGTCATGAAGACAAGAGGTCACCCATGAGCCAAGGGCGTCAAACCAACGCAGACTCGTCGTACGGCCGCTCGGCCGGTCAGGCGGCGGCGCGTGGCCTCCTCCTGCTCCTTGGTGCGCTGGTACTCGGTCTGTTGCTCCTCCGGGGGGTGAACGACACCCCGAAACTGGTGATCGACTCGCCGTCGGCCGCCACGAACGACACGGAAGCCGTGGTCGACGACAGCGCTTCGCTGACCACCGACGCGGCGGGCTCTCCGGTGACCACCCCTGCGTCGACTCCGGCGGTCACCCGGCGGGCTCCGGCGCTCGTGAACGTGCTGGTGAGTAACGGCTCGGGCAAGAACCGGGCAGCTTCACGTGTCGCCGACTATCTGAAGACGAATCAGTACAACCTGCGCAAGTCGGTGGACGCGAGCTCCGCCACCTTGAGCGGCGTCGTGTACTTCAATGCCGACTTCCAGGTCGAGGCCTCGGACATCGCGACGCTGCTTGGCATCACCGGATCCATCGGTGCCATGCCCGTGCCCCCGCCGATCAAGACGGGCATCACCGTCGCCGAGCCCTTCGACATCCTCGTCGTCGTCGACGCGGCAATGGCGGACCGGTTCGCCGCCCAGACCGGAAGCGGCAACGCGCCCACGGCAACGGCGGGCCCGGTCGCCGGCGCCTAGAGCCGTGCCGACGCCGGCGACGCCTGTCGTCCTGGCGTGTTTCGACAAGTTCCGCTCCACGGCGTCCGCTTCGGACCTGTGCCGGGTGGTCGCCGACGTTGCCTGGGAGCGCGGCCTGGAGGCGTTGGCCCGTCCCATGGCAGACGGGGGCGAGGGGACCATCGAGGCATTGGCGGCGCAGGGCGGCCGGCTGCGGCGATCGACCGTGACCGGTCCGCTGGGTGAACCGGTCGAGGCCGTCTGGTTGATGCGGGACCGCACGGCCATGATCGAGATGGCCCAGGCGTCGGGGCTCGACCTGGCCGGGGGACCGGACCGGAATCGTCCCCTTGATGCGACGACGTACGGAACCGGCCAGTTGATCGCGGAAGCCCTCGTTTCCGGAGCCAAACGCATCGTCGTCACGCTCGGCGGTTCCGCCACAACCGATGGCGGCCTTGGCGCGTTGAACGCGATGGCGCCGCTGGCCCGGTTCCGTGGTGTCGACCTTCTCGTCGCCTGCGATGTCCAGACGACCTTCACCGGCGCGGCCACGGACTTCGGGCCGCAGAAGGGCGCGTCGCCGGCGCAGGTCAGGCTGCTGACCCGCCGCCTCGAGCAACTTGCCGAGCGCTACCTCCGCGAGCGAGGGATCGACATCCGGCCGATTCCGGGGACCGGCGCCGCGGGCGGGCTTGCCGGCGCGCTCGTCAGCATCGGCGC
>JANPDB010000436.1:0-1823 GCA_031431255.1 Acidimicrobiia bacterium
CTGCCCGGGATCGACCGACACCGACATGATGGACGGTACGTTCGGCCGGACCGCCGAGCGGTTCGGCCTCGCCCCCGAGTTGCCACGCAAGGGGGCGATCTCCCGGATCCCGTGGGGTCGGCAAGGTCGCGTCGAGGAGCAGGCGGCCGCGGTGGCCTTCCTCGCCAGCGACGATGCAAGCTACATCACCGGCCAGACCCTGAACGTCGACGGCGGGCTCCGCATGGACTGACCGAGCCGACGCGCGAGAGCTCGACTGTCGCGGCGAAGAGTGCTCGGCGGTTCGACATCACATGACCAACCTGCTCGGAGGAACGCATGGGCAAGCTCATCTACGCAATCAACGCTTCGCTGGACGGCTACACGGAGGATGCCACCGGATCCTTCGACTGGTGCGAGCCCGACGAGGAGGTCCACCTGTTCTACAACGACATGATGCGCGGCATCGGCACCCAGCTTCTTGGCCGCCGCATGTACGAGACCATGGCCGTGTGGGAGACAGAGCCGTCGTTCGCCGAGGAGTCCCCGATACTTGCTGACTTCGCCGCGGCATGGCAGGGCTCGGACAAGGTCGTCTATTCCACGACCCTCGACGAGCCGTTCACGAAGCGGACGCGCATCGTGCGGACCTTCGACGCGGACGAGGTGACGGCCCTCAAGGCTGCGTCGTCGGACGACCTGCTCGTGGGCGGACCGGGGCTCGCCGCCGTGGCGCTGCGGGCGGGTGTCGTGGACGAGGTCCGGCTGGCTCTCTCCCCGGTCACGATCGGCGTAGGCAAGCCGGCTTTCCCGACGGACGTGCGTCTCGACCTCGAGCTCATCGACGAACGCCGCTTCGGCAACGGCACTGTGCAGGTCTCGTATCGCGTGCGGGAATCATTGCGCTCGGCACCGGCGCTGTAGGTGAGTTTGTCCGGCGTCTTGGTGAGCGATGCGGATCGATTGACCCCTTGCCCGTCCACGTCACGTCCTCTCGCTTGCCGTGTTGTTCATACACCGAACGTCCCCTTTTGCTGCGCACGTTATTCGTTACGCCACGAAGTGCGTGGCGTGAAGCCGACGAGCCGCTTGGCTTTGTCGTTGGCGTAGAAGGTCTCGAAGCGACCCATGTCTCGGCGGCGCGGCACGCCGTTGTAGAAGCGTTCGTACACCTCGTCGCTCGGGATCGCGACAGAGGTGTCGTCGTTCGAGACGTTGAACACCTCGTAGCCGAGGCCATCGGTGCGAAGACAGCAGTCCACCATGTGGCCGAGGTCGAGGGCATCGATGTACGCGAAGATGTTCCGCCGCCGGAGAGCGGGGTCGGCGACGAACGCCGGGAACATGGTCGCGTACTCGTGCGGTTCGATCACGTTGTTGATGCGCAACCCGTAGATGTCGATTCCGGATCGAGCCTGGAACGACCGCGCCGTCGCCTCGTTGACGACCTTCGACATCGCGTAGCTGTCGTGGGGCACGGTCGGGTGATCCTCGTCGACCGGGACGTACTCGGGCCTGACCTCGCCGTCGGCGAAACAGATCCCGTAGGTGGTCTCGGAGCTGGCGAAGATCACCTTGCCGATCCCCAACTTCACTGCGGCATCGATGACGTTGTAGGTGCTGAGCACATTGATCCGAAACGTTTCGTTGTCGGGTCGGATGAGGATCGCCGGGATCGCCGCGAAATGCACCACGGCGTCGTATCGGGGAACACCGGTGCCGGGCTCGAGCTCGTCGAAGCCGGCGTAGGCCGAGAGCGCGTTGAACACGTGTCCGGGTTCAGTCAGATCGATGCGCAGATCGGCAACCCCAGGCATACCCAGCGGCATGATGTCGCCGTTGAC
>JANPDB010000437.1:0-3108 GCA_031431255.1 Acidimicrobiia bacterium
GCCGACAACAAGGGCTACTTCAAGGACCTCTGCCTCGACGTCGAACTCAAGCCGGGCTTCTCGTTCTCCAACTATCCCCTCGTCGCCAGCAACCAGGTGCAGTTCTCGGCCGCCGGCGCGTACACCGAGATCGTGAACTACTCGAAGGACGGCGCCAAGTTCGTCGCCCTCACCGATTACGGAAAGACTCCGATCGAAGCCCTCGTGGCGAAGGACCCCAACCTCGCCTCACTGGCCGATCTCAAGGGCAAGACCATTGGTGTCAAGGGCGACATCCCGCCGTCGATCGTGGCGATGCTCGACGCCGCCGGCCTCAAGCGCGGCACGGACTACAAAGAAGTGCTCCTCGACGGCTTCGACCCGAAGGTCCACATCGCCCTCCCGATCGACGCCATGCCGGTCTACAAGAGCAATGAGCCTGGGCAGCTCGACGCCGCGAAGATCCCGTACAAGCTCTTCGACCCGACCAAGGAGAACATCCCCGGCAGCTTCGGTCTGCTCTACACCTCTGCCGACTACGCGGCCAAGAATCCGACCGTGGTCGAAGACTTCATCCGTGCCGCGTTGAAGGGCATGGAGGATGCGGCGGCCGATCCCAAGGCTGCGGTCGACATCTCCGTCGCGAAGATCAACGCCGCAGGAAACCAGGCGTTCCTGACCGCAGAGGGCGAAACCAACCGTTGGAACGCTGAACTCGCCGAGGTGAAGATCGGACTCGGTGGCCAGCCCATCGGAACGATCATTCCTGCCGTGCTCGACGCCGAGATTGCCGCGTACACCAAGGCCGGCATCCTGACCGTTCCGGATCCGAAGGCCTACGACGCCACGATCGTGCCGAAGCTCTACGGCGCCGACGGCAAAGTGATCTTCATGAAGTACGCCGCGTGATCAGCGTGCGCTGATGGTTTCCTCTGCCGCACATCGGCCCCCTTCCGCCGCACATCGCACGGCTCCTGCCGCACATCGAGGCATTTCGAGCGCGAACCAACGGTTTTGGGTCGATGTGCGGCACAGAGGGCTCGATGTGCGGCGGGCGATGCTCGATGTGCGGCGGGCGCGTGAGGACGTACGCGGCGTGAGCGGAACCCTCGCCGTGCACGGGCAGGGCGCGCCATGAAGGCGTATGTGCAGCGTGGCCACGGTGGTCCCGAGGTCTGCGCGTTCGAAGACATCGACGACCCCATTCCCGGTCCAGGTGAGGTCGTCATCCGGGTTCTGGCCGCCGGCCTGAACCGATTGGACCTCCTCCAGCGCACAGCCCCGCTGGTGCGCGGCTTCCGCCTTCCCCATGTCGCCGGTCTCGACGTCGTGGGTGTCGTCGTGGCGGCACACCCCGACGCTGACGCCGGACGCGCCCCACTGGGTTCGGTCGTTCTGGTGGACCCGGTCACCACCTGCCGAACGTGTCGGCGTTGCCGAGCCGGTCAGGAGCCGTACTGCGAGTTGCTGCAAACCGTCGGATCAACCCGTCAGGGCGGCTTCGCCGAACTCGTCGCGGTTCCGGCCGACCGGTGCTGGCCCGTCCCGTCCCACCTGAGCGTCGCCGAGGCCGCTGCGGTGCCCGTGGCCTACATGACGGCGTGGCAGGCCCTGGTCACCGTCGGTGCCGTGCAGGCCGGCGAGGTCGTGCTGGTGAACGGCGCCAATGCCGGTGTATCGATCGCGGTGATCCAACTCGCCAAGCGCGCCGGAGCAACCGTCATCGGGACCGTTCGCGGGGTGGCGAAAGCGGCGCAGGTGCTCACCGTCGGGTGCGACCACGTGGTCGACGCCACCGACCCGACGACGATCGCGGGTCACGTCCGCGAGCTGACCGACGGTCTCGGCGCCGATCTCGTCATCGACCATGTCGGCCCGACGCAGTTCGCTGCCTCCGTCGACGCAATGGCTGTGGAAGGCCGCATGGTGTTCTGCGGCACGACCACCGGCACCGAGGTGAACCTGACGCTCACCGACGTGTACTGGTGGGGCCGCAAGCTCCTCGGGTCAGGCGGCTACCGACCCCACGAGGTCGGCGACATGCTCGAAGCGGTCAACTCCTCCCGACTGGTTCCGGTGGTCGCCGACGTCGCCCCCTTCGCCGAACTCCCCCGTCTCCTCGACCGCCTCGAGAACGGTTCCGTCGTCGGCAAGCTCGTCGTCACAATGGGCCAGAGCGAGTTGCCGCTCAGGGCCCGGCCGACCTGAAAATTGAATCACGAGCGGCTCGCTCGGGCCGTACAGTGGCGCGGATGGTCCGGCTAGAGCCCATCACCGAACATGAGTGGGCAACGTGGCGGCCTTTGCGGTTGGCCGCTCTTGCCGAGTCGCCGGCCGCTTTCGGCTCGACGCTGGCCCAATGGAAGGGCGAGGGAGACACCGAGCAACGTTGGCGCGATCGCCTCGGGGTCGCCGGTTCCCACAACGTCGTCGCCTTCGTCGACAACGAGCCTTCGGGGATGCTCTCCGGGATGCCCGACATCGACGATCCGACTCTCGTCTGGTTGATGTCGATGTGGGTCGCGCCGGCGGCGCGTGGCAGTTCCGTTGCACAATCGTTGGTTCATCACGTGCTCGCGTGGGCCGAAACCGAAGGCATGTCGTCGGCGCACCTACATGTCCGCGAGCAGAATGCTCGGGCCATTGCTTTCTATCGCCGGTGCGGATTCACCGAGACCGGGCGCCTAGAGACTGAAGTCGACGACGACGGCGTCGTGTGGACCGAGCTTGAGATGTCTCGCCAGATCGGCCAACTCGAATCGATGGCGAACGAAGGAGCAAGACCGTGACAACTATCAACGATCGTCCGGCTACCGCCCTCCTCATTGTCGATATGCAAAACGGCGTGATCGCCGGCGCCGTCGACCGGGACGGCGTCATCGCGAACATCAACGCACTCGTTGATGAAGCGCGCGCCAACGAAATCGCGGTGATCTGGGTGCAGCATTCCAGTGACGAACTGCCTACCGGAAGCGAAGCGTGGGAGTACGTACCGGAGCTGATCCGTCGAGAGGACGAGCCACTCGTCCACAAGCGCTATGGCGACTCCTTCGAGGACACCGATCTCGAATCAGAACTTGCGGTTCGTGGCATCGGGCGACTCGTCGTCACCGGTGCGCAAACGGACGC